>CAXGRW010000024.1:0-18429 GCA_964012125.1 uncultured Rhodopirellula sp. | reverse complement strand
GGATAAGCTTCTGCTGATGAATTCTGCGACTACGCTTCAGCAGTTGCTGCATGGTTCTCCCAGTGAGCGTGCAATGGCAGCTGAACATCTTGCTCAACAAGGCTCTGAAGCCGCATTCGCTGCATGTCAACTCACTGCAGCGTGTGGTGACACCGAGGCGATCAGCGACTGGGCGGTGGCAGCATTGGAACAGTTGGGAGCACCCCCATCGTCCACGATTGAGTCGCTCGCCAGCATGGCACAATCGAAAAATCCACTGACCGCGTACTGGGCGGTCACCTTGTTGGGCCGAGCCGGTCCTGATGCGGCGGTTCACCAACAAGTGCTTGTCACTTTGCTGCAACATTCCGAAGACTTGGCAGTGCAGGAAAAAGCAGCGTGGAGCCTTGGCCGAATGCAGGCGAAATCACAGGAAGCAACGCAGGCACTGGAGCAAGCTGCCCAATCACCAGAGGTGCGACTCTCGCGTGTTGCAGCAAAATCATTGCAGCAGACGAAAAGCTAGACAGATCAAATTGCAAAACGCGATCACGGGCATGGAGGCCTGGCATGGCTCGCAAGAAATCCAAATTTTCATTATTGATGTGGCTGATCTTCAGTGGAATTTCAGGAGGTGGAATCACGGGCTACCTGAAGCCCAACATTCCGATCATTGGTCCCTTGATCGCAAAATTCACCGATACGGGACAGAACCTTACAGCAGGTAGTGGAAATCTGCTGACGGAATCAGCAAACGGTCTGCTTGGTAATCAGTCATCTGGTAGTTACGGCGGTTCAGCCGTTGCCGGTCGACTTGCGTCGGCCAGGCAGCCTTCCAACGGGCAACAGCAGGGTGCAATCCAACCGACCACAGCTGCTGGAAGCCAAGGTAATGGAAATTTATTGATAGCCAGTTTCAATATTCAAGTCCTCGGGCAATCGAAGATTTCCAAACCTGGCATGAAAGAACTATTAGCTCATGTGATTCGGCAATTCGATCTCGTCGCCATTCAGGAGGTTCGCGCAAAAGCAGATAATGTCATTCCTGACCTGGTCACCACCGTCAACTCAAATGGCAGCCGATACAACTTTGTGATCGGTCCTCGGCTGGGCCGAAGCAACAGCAAGGAACAGTACACCTATGTATTCAACACCAACACGGTGGAACATGACCCATCTTCAGTCGGCACGGTCAATGACCCGAAAGACCTCCTGCATCGTGAGCCATTCGTAACTCGATTCAGAGCAAGAACTCAATCACCAGCTCAGGCATTTACATTTTGGCTTGTCAACATTCACACCGATCCTGATGAAGTTCCTGAGGAAGTAGACGCTCTGGCAGATGTGTTTCAAGTAATGCAAAAGGCCCGTGCTGACGAAGATGATGTGATCCTGCTGGGGGATCTGAACGCGAGTGAAAAGCAGTTGGGCAGACTGGGCAAACTTCCGGGCATGCAATGGACCGTCAGTGGTGTCACCACCAACACTCGCAAAAACAAAGCGTATGACAACATTATGTTCCAAGGACAGGCAACCCGTGAATACACCGGTCGCTGGGGTGTTTACGACTTGGAGCGTAACCTTGGGCTAAGCCGTGAACAGGCCCTGCAAGTTTCTGACCACTTGCCAGTGTGGGCTGAGTTTCGTGTTTGGGAAGCCCCTCCGCCCACGAGTCCTGCAGGACGCCCCTCTCTTTACAACTGACACACCGTAACGAGTCCACTCAGTATGGAATGCCTGAAAATGGATAGGGGACAGCAGAGCATGGTGCAGCAAAGCAATGTGACCTGAACGATGCGATTGGCCTGAATGCCGTCCCGTAATCCAACAAAATTTGAATCGGGTTGCAGGGACAAAACAGCCTGAAACGCCGTCAAATATCAAATTCCATGACCATTTGTCGCCAAGCAACTTGGCAGTTTGGCCAGCCAGAAATATTCACTCGATTCACTGATTGAGAGAACTGGCAAGGACTTTCTTGAGTCCATAAACAGGCGTCAACTCTAACGACAACTGCAGACGTTTCGCTTCCTCTGCTTGGCCAGACGCCCGTAACTTATTCATCAATAAACGACTTGGACCAGTCTGAATCGCCATAGGCAACGCCGCAATCTGTTTCTCCCAAGTTGGCCGCAGAGCTGCAACCTGTGGAGGCGGTGTGACGCGCCAGGATAAAACCCGTGCAAGCTGTGAGATGTCTTTCGATGTCGCAGAATCTCTCACCAGCTCGTTGATGATCTGCAACCCTTGTTTACGATCTGCTGACGAGAGCAACCAACTTGCCACCACGAGTCGTACAGCGGCAGACGGATCCTGGGCCCTTTCCTTTGCAGCACGAACGACTGCCGCAGGCTGAGTTCCATTTTCCCACGCGATCGGCAGCCACGCGAGGACCATCGCAGGCAGTGGTCGGCGATCCAGTTGCCCCACCAATTCCAATGCGACAGAAGCTCGACCACCAAGCCAGGCGCTATTAGCCGACAGCATGGTGAGCCATTGCTGCCGCCAAATCGGAGGCCGGCCTTTCAATGCATCGGGCAAACCAGAAAGTGACTGTGCGTACTTGCCCTCTTTGAAAAGATCAATCATGCCCTTTTCGAGATCAGAAATCTGTTCTGGTTCCACCCACAGCACACGCGCTGCTGACGTGACTGTTTCGGCGTTCTGTCCCTCAGGAATCACACGAAATTGTTCCGCACCCAAAGCAACAACACGACCTGATAACACCTCGATGCTACGCGGATACCAATCTCCCTGTCCGACCGTTGGTTGAGCGGGCTCCAACCAAATTCTATCTGCAGCCCAGATCCAATCTGATTGGGTGACGGAATAAACAAGTAGAAGCAAAAGAGCTAACAAACGCATTGAACGTACATACCCTCGTATCACGAAAAAGCCAATACTCTGAAACAACTGCATGAAATCCAGATTGCTCTTACATAAGATCATGGCGAATCAGGAGTCGCTGCGGGCTGAAGATTATTTATTGTTTGGGAGTCATTTGACTGGGGGACGGGAGCCACCGTTCCTAACCTGCGAATATCAACATACTGATACTGGCCTCGATTCTGAGCGGCAAGATCACGAAGAAACGTATCAGTGGGTGCTGCGGGATCAGCACCAAATTCGATGGTATGGATGGTCGCGCCACTCGCATCGGCAAGATTTCTGATCTCTCGCAACTCACTTAATGACAGCCGTGGAATCCTCGCATCGGTTAAAAAGAATATGACGTCGGGTGACATACGCAGAGCCATCTTCAAGGCTGACTCATGCTCTGTACCACCAAAAGCAGAAATCGAGCGGATATAGTTCTCTGCAAGATTCACATACGATTTCTCTCCGGAAAACAGCTGGTCCGGAACACCTGAAAGCTGAAAGGCTTTTGGCTTGTCGTTGTAAAAGATCAACTGAAAGCTTTGGCGGTCGGTGAGTGTCCGCAGACTGCGAATGAGTTCAGACTTAGCAGCCCTCAGTGGCTTGCCGCCAAACCCATTCATACTATCGGAGCGATCAAACACATAAACAAACCGCGAACCACTCCCTGATACTCCAAAGACCATGGTGGTTGCCTCGGCCGAATCACTGGAACGCTGGACTCCTGTTCCCTTTGAGAATGCATCTCCCGACAAGTCACTCTGGCCGGCCAGGCCATCACCGGAAACTGGCTGGGGTGTGGACTGCATCGATTCCAAAACCCCGGGCAAATCCAGCGGTGGAGACAAGTCAGCAGGTGGTGCTGCCGACGAGGCCGACGAGCTCGTTGCCATATCGTCGGTAAGTTCCTTTTGGGGATCGACAACCTCCTTGATCTCCTGATAACGATCACGGTCCGGCAGACGGTGCACCAGGGCAATTCCAACCGGTCGATCCACCGAGGCATCAGTGCCCCGAGGCGTTTGGGACCAAATCAGCCCCAAAGCCGTCAACAGGATGACATGCAGAATCACCGACATCAGTAGGGCAGATCTCGTCCGTTCAGGAGGTACCATTTCCGCTAATTCAGCGTTCATGTTGGGCGTCGAGGAGGTTTCAAGCGGTTTCATGGCACCCATTGTTCTAACCCATTTCATCAAAAAGTGCGCGGATGTCGGCACACAATGCAATCAGGACGCTTCTCAGAAGGCCGTTTGGCAACTAATTTATTGCGGTACAAAGTTCAAAAACCAATTCCACCCCCGTGGTGGCTGAGCCCGGAGAATCCCGTCGTGAGCAACGCTCGATATCTGTTTACTAGTGAATCCGTCAGCATGGGCCATCCTGACAAACTGGCGGACCGTATTTCCGATGGCATTCTTGATGCTTTGCTGGAGCAGGATCCCAATAGCCGTGTGGCCTGCGAAACGATGGTCACCACTGGCATGGCAGTCATCGCAGGTGAAATCTCAACCAAAGCTCGAGTCAGCTACTCCGATGTCGTGCGTGAAGTCATCAATGAAGTAGGCTACACCGACGACCAGATGGGCATCTGCGGCGATACCTGTGCAGTCATGGTATCGCTCGACACCCAAAGTCCTGACATCGCTCAAGGCGTTGATTCCGATGATGCGGCTGGGAAAGAAATTGGAGCGGGTGACCAAGGGCTGATGTTCGGTTACGCGTGCAAAGACACCCCAGAACTGATGCCGTTACCGATTGCTCTGTCACATCGCATCATCAATCGCATTACAGAGGCGCGATTCAACAAGGAAGTTGACTGGTTGCGTCCTGACAATAAGAGTCAAGTCACTGTCGAATATGAAGGAAACACTCCTGTTCGCATCGACACTGTCGTGGTCAGCGCACAACACAGCCCTGATGTGTCCAATGAAGAGATCAAGTCATTCATCACCGAGCATGTGATCAAGCCTTCGCTGCCTGCCGAACTGGACAAAGGTGATATCAATTATCACATCAACCCGACCGGTAAGTTTGTCGTGGGTGGCCCTCATGGTGACTGTGGTTTGACCGGCCGAAAAATCATCGTCGACACCTACGGTGGATGGGGTCGTCACGGTGGCGGTGCTTTCAGTGGCAAGGACTCAACCAAGGTTGATCGTTCAGCTGCTTACATGGCGCGCTATGTGGCCAAGAACATCGTTGCAGCTGGTCTGGCTGAACGTTGCGAAGTACAACTCGCTTATGCAATTGGTGTTACCGAACCCGTCAGCGTTCATGTCGACAGTGAAGGCACTGGCAAGATCGATGATGCCAAACTGTGCGAACTGGTGCGTGAACACTTCCCACTGACACCTAGAGGAATCATTGAGCACCTCGAACTACGCCGCCCTGTATTCCGACAAACAACAGCTGGCGGTCATTTCGGTCGCGAAGGTGATGGTTTCACTTGGGAGCAGACTGACAAGGCGGAAGCATTGGCAGCAGCAGCCGGAATCTCTGCAACGGCTTAAGTTGTGCGTCTGGTTTGGACAACCGACTTGCACCTGAACTCTGTTCCCACACATGCGTGGGAACAGTGGGTTCGGACAATCAGCGCCCTAAAAGCCGACGGTTTGGTGATTACGGGCGATATCTCTGAAGGCGATGACGTTGTGCCACAGTTGCAACGCATCGCCAGCGACATCAACTTGCCCGTCTATTTTGTCTTGGGCAATCATGATTTCTATGGAAGCACCTTCCAGGCCACACGGCAAAAGGTAATCCATGCATGCTGCTCCTCCGGCCAATTGCATTACCTGACAGATCTGTCTGCCCTGGCAATATCTGCAGGGACTTACCTCGTAGGCGAGGATGGGTGGGCAGACGGAACGGTTGGGAATTATGAAGAATCAACGATTCATCTGAATGACTTTGAACGCATTGGCGATTTCAAAGCGTGCGGCCAATTTGCCTGGAAGCAAAAGCTGAACGATCTTGGACGTGAGTCAGCAAAACGCTTGCGGACCAAATTAGACCAGTTGCCAACCGATACTCATCAGGTGCTCGTACTAACCCATGCACCTCCATTTCGAGAGGCTTGTTGGTACGAGGGGAAGACGACGGACGACAATTGGGCGCCCTTTTTCGTAGCTGGACAGGTTGGCAACGTACTCATGGAATTCAGCAGCCTGAGACCTGATTGCAAAGTGACCGTACTGTGCGGTCACACCCATCATGCAGGTATTGCAGAGATGGCAGCGAACCTTCAAGTGCATACAGGTGCCGCCATCCCTGGCCACCCTAACATTGAAGCAACCATTACGGTGGCTTCGCATGAACTTACTGTTGTCCCACGCCACGATGCTGACTGACTAATTCGGACACGAATCAACTTGGCAACGATTCATGATGCGCATTCATCATGCCCACAGCGCAGTACGATCACCGGCATACTATTCAACTTCTGTATTGACTCCACAGCGACATCAGTTCAACCAGATGCTCCACTGCTGCAGCCATTTCATCTAAACAGGCAAACTCAGTAACAGCGTGTATGTTGTGTTGCCCACTGGACAGGTTTGGAGTCGGCAGTCCCTTTTCAGTCAATTGACTGCCATCCGTGCCACCACGAATACTTTCACTTTTGTATTCAACGCCAAGATTCTCAAACGCCTGCTTTGCAAGTGTCACAGCTTCAGGCAGATCAGCTAAACCATCTCTCAGATTACGATACTGACGTACAATCTCCACTTGGGCTTTCAAGCCAGGCATTGCCTGTACCACAGCGTCTGCAGTTTCCTGCAGCTGCCCAGCATAGGTCTTCAAATCTTCTGTTTCAAAAGATCGCAAAATCAGCTCGACCGTCGCTGATCCTACGCCACCTTCGAGTGTGTACGGATGGATGAATCCCTCACGCTCATGAGTGGTTTCAGGCGAACAGGTTTCTCTGGGCAACTTCGCCACAAAATCTGCAGCTGCTCTAACCGCATTCACCATCCGATCTTTCGCAATCGATGGATGAATATTGTGTCCCTCAAAGCGGACGATTGCAGCATCGGCCGAGAATGTCTCTTCATCTATCACGCCGGCACCGCCACCATCCAGTGTGTACGCGACGGTCGCGTTGAGCTTTTCCAAATCGATTTTATCTGTACCCCGACCAATTTCTTCATCACATGTGAACAGAACTTTTACGGGGCCATGTACCAAATGTGGGTTCTCAACCAACGTTGCAACCAATTCCATGATGATTGCAACACCAGCCTTGTCATCACCTCCCAGAAGAGTGCTCCCGTCCGTGGTGACCAAGGTCATGCCAAGCATGGACTTCAGGGCAGGGCATGATGCAACATCGATCACATTCCCGCTGGGAAGTGTGATATCACCACCTTCATAGGACTGAATCACCCGAGGTTGAACATTTTCTCCAGGTGCCTCGGGAGATGTATCGAGATGGGCAACCAGTGCCACCGTCGGTCCTTGCTCCCCATTGCTGGCGGGCACCGTTCCCCAAACCAAGGCATGCTCATCCTGACGCGCATCTTCGATAGTCAACGCCCGAAGTTCCTCGAGTAGCAACTTGCCCAGATCCCACTGACCAGATGAACTTGGATAGCCGCCACTGCTTGGGTCAGCCGAGGTACCCACCTGCACATACGACAAAAAACGTTGAAGAAGTCTTTCACGATTGATCTGAACGCGATCGGCACTGGCAGCAGTCATGTTGATTTGCAGAAAACGGGGAAAGAGGGCGTTTGAATCGGCTCCGTTAGAACACAGACCCGATAAGTTATACATTGTGTCACTGAATCAGAAACTGTTTTTAACACATCCCGGGCAAGCAGAAGATGAGCGAGAAAGTTGCACACCTCGTATTTGACGTCGAGAGCATTGCTGATGGAGACCTGATTTCAAAGGTTCGTTATCCCGATCAGAATCTCAGCAGCAGCGAAGCAATCGCTACCTATCAGGACGAACTGATGGAACAGCGCGGAACAACCTTCATTCCACACACGTTCCAGATACCAATCGCAGTCGTGATCGCAAAAGTCGCGCCCAATTTGCAACTGCTCGATATCGTATCCATTGATGAACCCGAATTTCGGCCTCACGTAATCACTGAAAATTTCTGGAGAGGGTGGGAAGCCTATAAAAATCCACAATGGGTCACATTCAATGGACGATCTTTCGACATTCCGTTGATGGAGCTTGCAGCATTTCGGTTTGGCATCTCCTTGCCGGCATGGTTCAGATCAGATGGCTACAAATCACCAAGAAACCGATTCAACTCGACTGCGCACCTCGATCTACAGGATGTGCTGACCAATCATGGGGCCGCACGGTGCAATGGTGGATTAAATCTCGTCGCACAGTTGCTCGGAAAACCCGGCAAGATGGGACTCACAGGAGACAAGGTCCAAGAACAGTGGGATGCAGGTCATAAAATGGCCATCAGCGACTACTGCCGCTGCGATGTTCTAGATACTTATTTCGTCTTTCTGCGGACTCAAGTACTCACGGGCAAAATCTCGCTGCAAGAAGAGATCAAGTTGGTACAGGCTGCAAAACAGTGGATTGAGGAAAGAGCTGAGACATGCGAGGCGTATGCGTCCTACCTTGAAAGCTGGAGTAGTTGGAACAATCCATGGGAAGCTACCGAACCAGCCGCGGACAGCGAATGAACGTGAAGAACCACGTGAAACGTAACGTGAAACCGTAGCTTGGAATCGCAAATCCACCTTTACCTCAGCAAGCCCATCTAGCTACTGTCCGGAATGCATGGAAGCGTCAGTGTCGGGCGTTCCCTCTTTTTGCCTGCGCCAACTTTTACCACTTCGAATTTCATCAATGGCTGGACACGGAAGTCTTCGCCCAAAAAGTCTGCTCTCAAAATTACCTGCCATGGTAATGCGGTGGAAATACGCCAACACATGCTTGCAATTCGCTTTTCTCCCTTTTCTCATATTGCTATTCATGGGAGAGCGAACGGCGACAGGTGATCCTGCGTTTAACCTGCAAACGTCACGAAACAACACCGTCGACATTGCTCTGGATTTTGACTGGGCCGTCGAGGAGTCGCAGTACTGCCACTTGCGGCTAAGATTGCTTGATGACTCTTCGAATCAACGGTACATGATTCATGAGCTTGTGAATCAATCAGACTCTGATAAAACCGTCGCAGCCTTCACGCTGAGTCAAGACGCGACTCAACTGACGTTTCACCCTCGCGCACAAGTCAATTCCGTGCGTGTCCGCCTGAGAGTACAGGGCACTCCCGACACACGAATTGTCATCGAATCACTGGACGAACCACGCAATCCAGAGGGAGTTCGAATTGCTCAACCCATACGTGAAATTAGCTTCGCGGACCTGCTACAGAAAAAGACTCTCCTTTCCGACACGCCATTCGTAGCATCAACGACCGCCAAACAACGCTCTCGCTGGTCAATCCGTCGGGCAGAGGATGATGAGATTCGACTCACCGGCCTGCAAGCAGTCCCAGTCTACGAGCCCAATGAACCTCTCGAGTTGGCTGCCGCTGTCAATTCCATGACACGCGAAGCGTCTTCTGTGCTGACCTTCCACTACTCGATTGTTCGGGTCTCTAACCAAAAAACGGTAGTACGACACCGGAAATCAATCAGCATTAATGCCGCTGGAAACAGCGACGCGATTCCCATTGCTGAGTCAGTTCCTGAAATACCGGGGGTTTACGAGATACGCTGTCATCTTTCCAAGGACGATGACCGTATTTGGGAACGCCTGCGAGGTCGCGAAGCACCTCTAGTAAAAATGGGGCGTCCATTCTTTGTGGTGTCCAAACCAGGAACCAGCGGTCCGGCCGAGACAGATGCCTGGCAGATTGCTGGAACACTCAGGCCCTCAGCGTCAAATTGGTCGGTGGGTCAGTGGTTACCAAAAACAACCACCCGTTTTATCCCAGGTGTCAATTCAGCCGTACCTGAGACTAAACTGGAACAAGCTCAGCACTCTGGTGAAACAGTATCCCTGCTGCCAACTAACGAACCATTTCAGGCCAGCTTACCGGTACTCATTCCTGGCACACCTCACAAAATTAAACTGCGGTTACCGGCAGCCCAGAACATCCAACTGCAGGTTGAAGCGGGTGGACTTTACAATCGCGACCATCCGGCTACCACGTTCATTCTTTCGGACACAAAAACGATTGATCTGAAAGAGCAATGGCGAACCTACACATTCGTGCATTATCCGGCCAAAGATGATCAAATCTGGCTGACTAATCTCGGTGATGGTATCTTGCAACTGGAATCCATCGAAGTTCAAGCCGGTCCACAACATCTCATTCCACCTCGTGCTGACGAAAATGAACTTGCTTCATTACCCCATGCACGAAACACCATCCTTCAAGTCAACGATATCAGCTGGGTGGAATCGCTGTCCAAGGATGTGCCACAAAGATATTCATTAGATGATTTTGATGTGCGAACCATCAACGCCTTTGACCTCTGGGTATCGCTGAACCGGCTTTGCGATCTCGCCAGAGCTACTGGGATGAACGGAATCATGTTGCCCGCAAACTCCGGCGGCAATACGCTCTTCCCGACACGAAGCATGTTGCCAATCGCGAACTCCGCGCGGGCAAGCACCAGTCACCTAGCAACGACCATCACTTTAATGGCACACCAAGATCTCAAGGCGCACGTGTGTCTTGATCCTGACTTCATGCTGCTACCCGTCGAAAAGGCTCTTCTGCAGCGTCCAGCTCTTATTCAACAATTGACAAGGAATCAGCAGGGAAACGCATTTCAGTACAATTTGTTGCATCCGCTTGTGCAAGAGAGTCTTCAAGAACTTCTCGCTGAATTAGTATCCCAATGTAGACAATCAGACCATTTCGCAGGAATCACGATCGACTGTGGCGAGGGAAGCCATCTGCAACCCATTGAGCAGATGTTTGATAGTGACGCCACCCTGACCACCTTCGCACGATCGCTCAACGTGACTGTCGCGACTGAACAATTACGTGCATGGTCGCAAGAAGAGGGACGCGAGACTTACAAAGACTGGGTGCGTCAAGCGACCAATCAATGCTTCCGAATACTGCAGCAGGGTGAACCACAAACAACCCTCAACCTGAAATTTGATTCAACTGCCAATCGAACTGCACAACCCAAAACTGCAGATATGGATACCCTGGCATACAAGCCAGCAGATGGATTTCCAGTAGGTTTTGGAAACACACATGGTTATACCGACCCTCGTTTATTTGTACGCAAAGCCCTACGTGTCCCTGTGCCATCCAAAGAAGGTGCAGTGGCTTCAAGCGTTTACTTCAACACGAAATTACAACTCGCCGACACTGCCATCGTTCAGAATCAAACACAGTTACTAGAAGACACTTGCCATCTGATTGATCGACTTGATCCCTCTGACCTTGTGGTCCAACTTCCGATCGATGGTCGCGTTTTACGGCCTCAACTCGATATCCTACTGCAATCGTTTCGGACCTTGCCGCGAACGGGCATGCAATCCGTCGACGTTGAAAGCAGAGCCCAGAACACTGTTCGCGTGAGAAGCGTACACAAAGATGGTTTCCTGCACCTTGCGTGCCTATGCCTGACGCCATGGACAAACGAAATTGACATTGAAACCAGTCAAGAAGTTGAGTGGAAAGCTGTCGGTGGAAAGGCAGAAGACATACAAATTGAAAAACTGAATGGAAACCGTGCACGAGTACAAGTTGCAGAAGGGCGTTTAATTCTGCTTCGATCAAGCCAACCCGTGGGTGACATCAAAATCACTTCATGCCGTACGCGACTCAGCGGTGGATCCGCAGCACTGGCAGAAATCAAACGAAAAGTAACATTAGTCGCACAACGAATTGGAATTCTGTTCGACTTTGAATCTTACGACGCCTTGAATAACGGAGGATTCGAAAAAGCAGGCGACTTGGGACTGGTAGGTTGGTTGCATGCACAACATCCTGCAGGCTGCGTCCGAACCGATGATACCCAACCCTTTGAAGGCAAGCATTCAATCTTGCTCACCACTGAAACCAATACCACAGCACGAACTTGGCTGGTCAGTGAGACCATCACACCGCCGGAAACAGGTCGACTTGCGGTCTCGCTGGCGTGTCGTGCCGAAGCGAGTACAAATGTTGGCATCCACCGCTTGCGAATCTCTCTTGAAGCGACTGAGAATGGAAAGCCTGTCCGATATTCCAATGAGTTTGAAATTCCTAAAAATGGCCAATGGGGAAACCGGGAAGTACAACTCGAAGCACTCAATATCGACGCCGCCAACATGCACTCACTGCGTCTCACCATCGACAACCTTTCAAGCGGGCGAATCTGGATTGACGACATCAGGCTTCATGATCAGTTCCCCACCGTTGGCGAAAGAGATGAATTACAAAGCGGAGCTTTCCTTGCCGTGCAAGGTCTGCAGAAGAGCAACCTCGCGCCGGCCGGCCGATTATTGCAGAACGGGTGGGCACGATACCTGCTGAAACTTGATCCATTGAAAGACACCGAACCAAAGACAACCGAAATAGAAGTGGAAAAAGAAGAGACACCCGGGATCGCTGAGCGCATCCGAGATTGGATCCCCCGACCTCTACGTTTTTAACTCTTGCCACCAAATATGGAACTAGCCATGGTCCGATGGGTCAAGCGAATTGGAATCACCGTATTGACGATTCTTTTCCTTACCTCACTCACTGGCTGGTGGCTATTCCGGCAGACTCGGGTCGTGCCAGAGTTCTATCAACAGGCAACACAACTCAGCCATCCTGACACGGAAGCAGGAAGCCACAAGCTCGAGGCCAATGTTGCCAAGTTGCAACAGGATGCCTCCAAACCAGGCTCATGGGAAGCAAGCTTCAGTGAAGACGACATCAATGCCTGGCTAATCAACCAACTGCCTTTGAAATTTAAGCAACTGCAAACTGCAGGTACGAGAGATCCAAGAATTAGCATCCAGCAAGATCATCTATTGGCTGCTGCACGCTACACCGACGCAAGGCTTGACACTGTCATTTCCTGCGAATTGCATGTGGAACTCACCGAAGAACCCAATCTATTAGCCGTCCACATTCGCGAGCTAAAAGCCGGCGCTATATCCCTGCCAATCAGCCAATTTGTTGATGGTGTCAGTACAGAGGCCGCCAAGGGAGGAGTTCAGATTCGCTGGGACCTCACAGAATCAGGCCCCACTGCGCTTGTTCAAGTTCCAAGTGAACACGCCGGATACACTTACAGTCCTGTCATCATTGAATCAATCCAAATGATCGACGGAGCCATTATTCTTTCGGGCCATACCGGGACCAAAGCAGAAGACTGTTACGAACCTCGAAGTCCTGTCCACCAGTTTGTCACTTATCGACATAGTGATAAACGTAATTCCAATATCGGTTCTGCGTCCGAAACGTTGTCTTCCCGCCGTTGAACGATCTCGAGCAGCCCACGTCGAACATCGGAGTCTATCCGCCAACGCAATGCTGCTTTAAAAGTCACTTCAGCCAAGGCACTTGTTAGTTGCGTGTACTCGCCAGCAAGCATTCTCCGGACACTACCTCGGCCCCCACCAAGATCACCCTCACGGTCAAGATAGACCAAACGATGATCAGCCAACTTCAGGCAACGCATTGCAACCGAATTTTCGAAGTCAGCGATCAATTCCGTCGACCAAGTGCCCAAAGCGTCACCTGTCGCAAACATCCAATCCAAATGTGTCTCCGTCGTCCGTTCGAAACTGGGACCGACATCATGTCGTAAGACAACAAAACGCTTCCAAGAAACTGATGCCCACGGATCAGTATTTTCTGGTATTCCCGTCATCTCTTCATCCAAACCATGTCAATCACTGAACTGCGAATCTCTCAATCTTGAAGCCGTTGGTAGCGCGGCGACCGCTCAAGGTTTTTTTACGGACTGGTACTGACTCCGCAGGGCGTTATCGATCGTCCCTTGTGTGAGCAAGATAAACTTCGCACGGCGATATGCCTCTTGCTGGTCACCCATTGTTTGCAACAAGCGGATTGCCGCTAATTTCGCTTCGTGCCATACGCGTTGACCTTGCGGCAAACCGGATGCCAGCTCGTCCCACAACGCAACTGCTGCTTGCTGTGCTTTTGTATTGTCACTCGATCCCAGCATCGTAGCGGCCTGCTGTATCGACTGCCGAGGATCTGCGGATGTCTTCTGAACCTCCTCCAACAGCTTGATAGCCTTTTCAACATCGCTGTCCCACAAACAACGTTCCGCTGACTCCATGGACACTGCTTCTGAACCCAGCCACTTAGCCAATAAAGCCACAGTTTTCTGACGCAGTGACGGGTCAGTGCGTGCATCCGCCATCAAACGCTGCTCTATCTGCGGCAGCAGAACCAAAGGCGGTGACTCTGCCGGCATTACTCCACTCCGGCGGAAATTGATGAAAGAGTCAATGAATGCATCGTCAGGAAAAGCATTTGCCCCCAGCGGCTTGAGATCACCAAGCTCCAGTCGATCCAGGTGCAAGACCGAGACAAGACGATATCGTGAGCGCATCGCATCATTGCTGATCAGTTTCTTCATCGCGGCTTGAAAGCTACCCGCCGCTTGCCGCCGGTCAACTTTCTTGGGCACCGACGCATCAGCGGTATCAAAACCACTTTTTTCCAACACCAACAACCACGCATTTGCAATGGATTGTGACAGTTCAGTATTAATCGTTACGGGATTAACATCCGATACAATTTCTGCAGCCTCCAGATAGCGTCGCTGTGAAGTAAGAATTTTATTCAACCAAGTACGAATGGATCCTGAACTCGCGCTGTCTGACCACCGCTGCAAGTTCATTCGGAGCATCAATTCAAGGCGTTTCACGGTTGCCGGATCAGACGGATCAACCCTCGCCAGCAGGATGGCTGCCTGAAGATGTGTTGCGGATGCTTTCTCTGCAGTAGATTTCGCCAGCGATACGTCTTGCATCAAATCAATTGCATCATTCATACGTTTTGCCGCCATCAACGCTGCGGCTGCTTCAGCAACTCGACTCATCGCCCGATCGGGGTCTGGTTCAGCTGCCGCGGCGGCGGCCAACAGATCGCCAGCACGGCTGGGATCACCACGACGCAACCAATCCTGACCCTGAGCAGCAACCACAGAGGGATCAACGGTGGATTTTGATTGGCCGGTGGAATTCAAATGCGACAGAGAAACCGCATCGGCTCGACGCCTCGCGTATGCTCCTCCACGGCGTTGAATCGCTTCCAACCAATCACCGACCCGACGCCCCGCATTGGCGACCAACAGGAACTCGAGTCTCGCCAAGTCCATGGATAGAGCACTAGGTGCTGCCTCCGGATCATCCCCAAAAAAATCGTTCAACAATTTACCCGCCTTCGCCATCTGGCCCTGAGCGATACCTAGTCGCACCCTAAGAGCTTGTAATTTAGGAGGTAGCGAACCTGCAAATTGCGGAAGCATCGCCGTCAACAAAGCATCGCAACGATCATATTGAGCGGCTCGAAAAACCGCTTCCACTCGCAATCGCTCGACTTCTTTTCTCGCATCAGTCCCCGCAGGCAAACGTGTAATCGCGTCATTGGCTACCTGCTCCGCCTTCGTTGCCGCTGCGATGCGATCAGCACTACCGCTTGGAAACAAATCAGTTTGAACAAGTGCAATCGACACTGCATCGATTTGCAATTGTTGGCCAAGACGGCGCAGGTCAGCAATCATTCCCCGACTTGCAACAGTGCGGTCTGATTCAAGTGCGGACCGTTTCTGCTGAACTTCATCAACCAAGCTTGACAAATGGGACATCGCCGTCAGCAACCGCCTCGTAGCCAGTTCCTGTATTTGGTCGTTGCGAGAAGACACTGCAGCACGCAGCACACTGTGAAGAGCGAACGACTTTTCGCTATCTAACAACTGCGATTTCAGAAATAACTGACGTGGATGAGTCGGATAAGAACGCAACAAATCACTGATTGGACGCTGTACTTCTGCCAACTCATCACTACCAAACGTATCGCGTCCCATCTGTCTGGCTGTCAATATTTTTGATTCTCTCACCCGCCACTTGGCAGCAGCATCGCCTTGCAGTTCCAAACCAGACGAGCGTAAACGGCAAAGGTCAAGAGCTTCATCAAAACGTCCACGTTCCAACAAAGCTTGAATCAGATCCTCATCCCGATCTTGAGTCAGCCGTCCAACATTTTTGATGGCAGGGCCAGCAGCAACTGTTTGCTGAACGCTCTCTTTAAGGCAGACAAGTACCATGAGAAGTAGGATGATTTGTAGAAAACGAATCATGGTTACTCCGGCTTGGCAGCAAATAGCACTCGATCTATCCCCGCGGCACGTGCGGCATCATAGGCCTGAACAGCAAAAGCCATGGTCACTTTTTCGTCAGGATCGACGATCACAGGTGGTTGCACACCCAACGAAGTGATTTCGGTCAGGCGATCCTGAATATCACTCATACGATCTAACGGCTGGCCGTTCAACATGATTTGGGTTCCCTCGACCTGCCACAGGAGCCGGATGACAATCTCGTCAAACTTCTCAACCGGTAGTGTGTCAGTAGACGCTTCTGCGGCTCCCATTGGTAATTCCGCGAGAGAGCCAGGCAGATCAAACTCTGGCAATTCGAAACTGCTGGTCCAAACAAAGAAAACCAACAACAGAAAGACGACGTCAATCATGGGTGTCATTTTCAATTCCAACGAATCGTCATTGGAAGTTTTTGGCAGTTTCATAGTCCAGCCTCCTCACGAACAGCAATCGCAGCGTCCGTGATTCCAGCCAAAGCTGCTTCGCGTAGCAGTGGCTCGACCTGCTTATATTCGACCGCACCATCGGTACGAATCCGAATCGCAGCATCGGAACCCTGACTGGCCTTCAGGTCCGACAGGATTGCCCGCACGCTGGACAAATCAACGACATCACCGGAAACCAGCCATCGGGCTTGCTGATCCACACTGATCGTCAAGGGCGCTTTGTCAGGATCTACGGGATCAAATGTTGAGGCAACCGGCAATTCCAGCGGAAGCCGATTCTCCTGCCGTGCCAAGTGACTAGACACCAGAAAAAAAATGATCAACAGAAAAACGACATCGATCATCGGTGTCATATTAGCGCCGACACTTCGGCGATTTCCTTGATTAGGTATTTGCATCGTTACATGGTACCTCACGTTCCGGTCACAATCCGATACCCTGTGGTTCGTGAATTCTGATTTGACGGCGAGTCCGTACAGCTGGAACCTGCTTAGATGGGCGAAAATAGTACCTTCCTGAAGAACTTCCTCCGAAATCCCGGACAAGTTGGCGCAATCGCACCCAGCAGTAGCGGCTTGGTTCGCATGATGGTTGACTGGTTTGACTGGAATGAAATCCGTAACGTCGTCGAATTTGGCCCGGGGACAGGTGTATTCACGCAAGCAATCAGCGAAAAACTTCACCCGGAGAGTACATTTTTTGCGGTCGAGCGGTCAGCTGAAATGGCCGAGGTGACCCGAAAACGCTGCCCCAATGTCACGGTATACAACGATAGCGTCACCAACATTGCCGAACTCTGCCAACAAGAATCAATTGAGAAAATTGACGCTGTGATTTGCGGCCTACCGTGGGCTTCATTTCCCGAATCGCTCCAAACTGACATCATCGATGCCATGCTGGGTGTACTGGCACCCGAGGCTCAATTCGCAACTTTCGCGTATTGGCAGGGCGTTGTGTTACCCGCTGGTGCCCGCTTCAGCCGACGCTTGAGAAATACATTTGCAAACGTAGAACGAAGCCCCAGCGTATGGCTGAATCTGCCTCCGGCCTTCGTTTATCGCTGCACCAAACCCGCCTTACCAAACCAAGCAAATTGAAGTCACTGTTACAGTGCCCGAAAACGCTGGCGGTACTTCAATGGCGTAAGCCCAGTCGAAGCTTTGAAGTGACGCGTCAGATGACTCTGATCATAAAAACCGCACTCGCTGACAATCTGTGTCAAACTTAGATCACTGCTCTCCAACAAATGCCTGACCATCCCCACTCGCACCTCACGCAAGTAACGGCTCGGACTAATACCAAAGTTCTGGGAAAACTCGCGCTGCAACTGACTCACTGATAAGTGGACATGTTCCGCCATGTCTTTGACTTCGATGTAGGTTGCATGATTATCAATGATGAAAGAAATGACACGAACGAGACGGCTGTAGCCTGCTGAATCATCCGCGGAGTACTCATAAGGACGTTTCACACCCGCAATCCCGACCACCTTTTCTTCACGGTCCAGAAGCGGGATTTTGCTGCACAGATATAACCGGGGGACCCCGTTTTTACCCGGTACCATCCAAACCTGATCAGACAGTGATTCTCTTGCCATGATCACGCGTTGATCCTCGGCAACATATTGCGCCGCTATCGCTGGTGGAAAAAAGTCAAAATCAGTGTGCCCGATCAATTCATCCGGATGCGCAACTCCCACCACATCACAAACAACACGATTGGCTCGTACAAAACGACTTTCAACGTCCTTGATGTACATATAGACGCCGGGAATAAAATCAAAAAGGTCCAACAGCGTTCGAGGACGCGCCAGTTGCTTGAAAAATTGATCCTGCCAT
>CAXGRW010000023.1:0-18545 GCA_964012125.1 uncultured Rhodopirellula sp. | reverse complement strand
GTTGCTCTCCGCTTTGCTGTCCCTGTTGTTGCTCTCCGCTTTGCTGTCCCTGTTGTTGCTCTCCGCTTTGCTGTCCCTGTTGCTGTTCTCCGCTTTGCTGTCCCTGTTGCGGAGACTGACCCTGCTGTTGGTCATTGGGCTCACCATCCTGCTGGGGGCTCTCTTGCCCACTTTGTGGGTCACCTTGTTCGGTGCTTTGCTGGCTGGTTTGCTGACTGTTTGGGTCTGAATTGGATGGATTTGATTCGGCAAGCATTTCGGCGAGCTGCTCGGCGGCTTCACTGATTTGTTCGGACGCGTTGGCTAAATCGCGATTGGCCTGAGGGCTTTTCTCGGATGATTCGGCAGCTTGCTGCAGACTTTCGGACGCATTTTCTGCAGCCTGTGACGCTGATTGTTCAATGGAGTCTGCAGCTTTAGCAAGTTGTTCAGCCAACTCCTCTTGGCCCAGTCTTTCTTCATGACGTGCAGCTCGGCGCAGTTGTTCCGTGGCACTATCAACTTGTTCCTGTATTTTATCTTGCTGGCGAGCCAACCGTTCAGCGGTTTCCTGTGGCACTTTCAGTTGTTCTTCGCTGGCCATTCCTTCGCTGAGTTCTCGCAAAGCTTCCTCAATTTCTCCCAGTTCATTCTTGGTCTGCTCTGTAAGTCGTGATGCCAGTTCGGCAGCAGGGTTTGGTTCATCCAATGGTGGCAGGCTTTGGTTTCTCGCATCTTGCTCTCGTTTGCCCGCAGATTGCTCACGTTCTTCAGCGAATGATTTTGTTTCACGGGCAGCTTCTTCGGCCGCTTCAGCGTTCTCGATATTTTGTTGGAGTGCCTGAATTTCCTCGTCCAAGCGATCCGTATTACCTTTTTCGCGACTGCGTTGTTGCTCCAGTTGACGTTTTCGATTTTCAGCATTGCGTTTCTGGTTGCGTGCGTCGTTAGTGCGGCGGTCAGCTTCGCGTTTCGCGGCAGACCATTGTTGGCGTTCAGCGGTTGCATTGCGTACTTGTTGGGACCGCGCGTCTCTGGCTGCAGCTTCAAGCTGCTGTTGGCTGCGTTTTCGACTGGATTCATCTTTGTGGACTTGCTCTTGCACCGCATTTTCTGTTGGTGGTTTTGCTTCCGCGATTGCTTCCTGGGCATTCTTGATAGCTTCGGTCATCGCGTTTGCTGTTTCCTGCATCTCGCTGAGCAGCGAGGTTTCGCCATCGAGCTTGCTCGCTTCTTCGACAGCCTCACGCAAAGCTTCTCGAGCTTCTTGCAGATTTTCCTGTGCTTTTGGCACGTTGCCCTGTTCTTTTGAAAGTGCTGATTCAGCTTTTTCGACCAACGCTTGTTCCAAGGTGTCCGTGCGAGCTGCCAAGTTTTGAAGTTGCTCAGCAGTGCGTTGTTTTTGTTCGCTGATGGTGGGGTCAGCTTTTTCAAAATCCCGATTCAATTTTTGTTCCTGTGCCGCTGCATTCTCTAGTTCCCTTTGTGCAGACTCAGCAGCTTGCTGGGCTATTTCCGAGAGTTCCTGTCGCATCGGCTCGTTTGTTTGTAGTTCGCGCTCAAGTTGCTCCATCAACTCTTCTGGCGTACTTTGTGCAGACTCAGCCATTTGTTCCGCTTCATCAAAGCGTTGGTCGATTTCGTTTTGCATCTCCAGTGCGGCTTCCGCCTGACGTAGATCATCACGTGACTGTTCTATCTCTTCTCCATTCTCGGCCGCTTCAAAGTGAGCTGCGGTTTGCTCGAGTGCCTCAGCCAGCTGGTCCAACGCCTCGGCGGTCTGCTCCAGGGCTTGTTGCCGCTCTTGGGTATCAGACGCGTTTTGAGCCTCCTGCATGGACTCTTCAGCCCTCTGGGCCGCATCTTGGATCTGTGCTGCTGCGGCATCGGCGTCTCGGGCGAGTTCACGCTCAGCTTCGTCAGTGATGGAAGCCGTATTGGCCAAGTCAACAAGCGCTTCCATGGTCTCTTTTGTTGCCTCGGCGGCTTCCTGCTGTTTGTCTGCTAATTCCTCAGTCGTTTCAGACGAGGAGTCCTCTCTTGTCTCGATGCGTTCTTCTGCCTGCTTGACTTTCTCAGCTGCTTCACGAGCTTGCTCGGGCAAGGTCAGGACATACTGTCGAATTGTCGCACGAGCCTGCTCAACTCCAGCGCTGAGGGCAGCGATCGCTGAATCATATTCACGTTCCATGTCCGAAAGATCAGCATCCGCAGCGATCATTTGCTCATCTCGCCAACGCCGAGATGAAACGCGTCCTCGGGCTGCGTTGAATTCTTTGCCGTAACGAAGACGGTCCAGTTTTCTTAGCTCCGCGTCAGGTTCGAGTCTGGCATTGATCATGGTGTGGACCGGCCACTCCATTCCAACACCCACCCGATCAAGCCTGTGAGGGTGATCAATCTTGGACGTGCCGTTCATTTCCAATTGTCTTTCGGCCAACATCAATTCTCGCAGTTCGACCAAATACCGCTTCGCCGTGTGATAAGCTTCGAGAGTTTGAAATGCGTAGCCTAGTTTCTGGTGAATCGGCGTGGGGTTTTCCTCACGGTAGGCAGTGAATCCGTTTTCAGTGACGTTGTCGATTGCCCGATGCATCAAATTCAAGTCAGCCGCAAACTGGGGATCCAGATTCATTCGGCTGCGGTGCAGGGCTTCGTCCTGTGATAGTCGTTTCAGAATGGACTCGCGAGCCAAATCGAATTGCAGTTCCGCGAGTGCCAGTGACGTTGTGGCCTGAGCGGCGTTGTCGGAATTATCCTCCGCTTCTTCCTGTTTCTTTTTCTCGCGTTCCATTGCTTCGCCTGATAGAAGCAGTTGACGTACGTTGTCACCAGAACTGCTGAGCTGGATCTGGAGTTCCCGAAGCATGTCTGACAGAGTAGCGGTGATTCTGGCGTCGAAGATGCTGGAGCGATGTTGATTCTGCAGCTCTTGTTCAAAACGGGTGATGAGGGCTTGTGCAGATGCTTCACTTGATGGTTCATCGATTGATGCTTGTAGCCGGGATGCCCATGAATCGGTCCAGTTGGTCCATGTGTCCAAATGAGCTTGAGTCGATTCGGGCAATGCTTCGATATGTTGTTGGATCAACCCTTCGATCGCTTCCAGACGCCCGATCGCAACCTTGAGGTGTCGTGGCACTCGGTCTGCTGAGGTTGGATTTTCTGAGTCGGTCAGTGGCTTGATACTGTCTTGCAACGCCATGACATCGTCTATGATTCCGATCGATAGCGTTTTTCCGAAAATAGCCTGAGCGTATCGTTTGATGCGGGATGCATCCTGAACCATCCGCTTCGCCCGGTTTGTCAAATCGCGTGTTGCACGGTCACGGTCAGCTTTCCATCTGTCGCTATCTTGCTCACGCACCCAAGTTGCTTCAGAGATCCAGCTCGTGAGTTCCCGGTCAACTTTGGCAATGCTTCGCCCCAGCAGTTCCCATTCGCTGGACTGAATCGACTTTCCTGAGGCTTGAATCTGTTGCTTGAGAAGCTTCGTCAATGCCTCGTTTTGTGCGTTGAGTTCCTTGGCTTTGTTAATAGTTTCGTCGAACGTGCCTTCCTTGTTTTCACTGGCACGTTGCATCACGGCCGAGACTTCCTCGCCCCACTTCGCGATCGCCTCGGTGAGCTTTCGCATCGGGGTGAGGTGTTCATGTCGGTTGCGATCAAATCCAGGTTCAGCGATCAGTATTTCGAGAAAGCGTGATGTGCCCGCTTGCCCTTTTCGGTCGATGGCTACCACACGGGTTTGAATGATGTCACCGCCGGAGAGTTGCGGCGTGTTCTGAGACGCAGTGTTTTCTCCCGTCTTGTTTTGTGCGTTGTTTCCTTGTGCGTTGTGTGCGAGGTTCAGCAGATCCCAGTTCCAGTCGATATTTAATTCGCGGTTCGGAGCCTCGAGCGGGAGAGGGACGCGCACCAAGGGGCCGCCATTGATCCTGTATTCTTGAACGACATCATCGAGTGGTAGGTCATCCGTAGCGATCACTCGCATTGGCAGCACGTCGATGGGTGAGACGAGCATGGTGTTGGAAAGCGATGCATCCCATTGGACTACAGGTGATGCATCTGGAACGGGGGTGACGGAATATTGGGGGCTAAACGGATTGTTCAATCCCGATCGAACGCTTGTCCCATCAATTTGGTAGTTAGCAGCCGAGCTGATTGGGAAAGTCGCAATGAACTCGTTGTCATTGCCCTCAACAGCTTTTAGTTCCCAAGGAGTGACGCCGCGATCGCCAAAGCTGATTTCAGCATTCTCGACGGGTTCATCAAAACGCACGGTAAGCAATACCTTCGATCCAGTCATCGCCTTGAGGTCACCATGTTCGGCGGTTTCAATACGGTCTGGCAGTTTTGCGTAAGTGGGAAATTGATAACGCTTTTCAAACGACTTGACACTGGGGCGCGGCAGCGGTGTCAATTCATGCCAAAGCGTGATCCCGTCGCCTGCCATGACTCGATATCTAAGTGGCGTGGTGCCGACGGCGAGGTTTGCTGCGTAAGTATCTTGGTGATCCAACGTTCCCGTTTGGGTGGTGGCAGGTCCACTGATTCGAGGAGTCATGGCCGTTTCACCTTCAAGGCCATCCGTCGTGATCCATTGCAACCAGACTTCATCAGCTGGCTCGCCACTGATTTGAGCGACCACCCCAACTGCATCACCTTCAGCGACGAATCCTGTTGCCGGTGACGGTTTCAGAATTTCAATTTCGGTGGAGGATGCTCGTTCAATTGCCACCATTGGCAGCATGGCGCGGGCGATGCGTCGTGCAAACTGTAGTTGGGGGATTGCGAAGAGCGTGAGAAAAGCGACTGTGACCAAAGCCGACGTAAGCAGCCAGCGTTTGATAAGTTTGACTGGCAGTACTTTGCCAAAATCGAGTCCGGCTGAATGACGCCCTACTTTCTGCTGCAGTTCATTTCGGAAACCAATTGAGCCATTGGCTTCATTAGGGTCGGCTAATTCAACAGCCGATAGCAGGTCTTCGCGTAAAAGAGGGTCCGCAGATTCCAGCTTGCGGGCAATGGATCGGGGATCATGCTTTCCAACATGGCGTAGCCCTAAAAACCAGAATGCAAATAATGCGGCCGCGTAACTTGTCAGGCTCAGTGTCCATCGGACGCCATCGGAAAGCAGGAACAGGTAGTCACAGATGGCAACAAACGCCATCGCCAATATCAGGAACGCGAGGCCACCTGCCACGCTGCGTAGCAGCAAGAGCATTCGACGCCGCTGAGCAAAATGACTCAGTGCATTGGTGGTCTGGGGGTCGAGTTTCAGCCCACGTGAGAAATTAGTATCTAACGACATTGCTTACACCAATCCTGCCCGTTTGCGCAACCACCACTCTGCCGCAAGCAGCGCGATGATTGCCCAGAACCAATAAAAAGACTGCCAAATCAGAATGTCAGATTCAATGATGGAGCCACTCGAAAGTGGTTTCAATGTCTCCAGTATGTCGTCTCCAGACGACTCGTGGAAATACTTTCCACCGCCTGATTCAGCTATTTGTTGCAAAGTTCCAGTGCTCAAGCTGACACGATCCAATTCGACCATGTCGGGGGCGCCTACCCAAATGGGGGCACTTGCTTGTAATGCATTGGAGTCAAATCCGCTGGCACGGATGCGAATGTCATAATTGCCAGATTCCAGTGGCGGGGTTTGTCCGCGGTAGGTACCACGAGCCGGGTCGTCGATGGACAACGGTACTGTGGCGACGATCTGGTCGTCTTCGATGAGTAATGCATCAACCGTGGCATCACCTACTGGTTTTCCTTGGGGGTCCTGAATTCGTACTCGAATGGTTGCGGCCTCCCCCGCATCGTATTCGACTTTATCAGTGCCCAGTGCCAGATATTCATCAGCGGCTGAGTAGGGTGGTTGCATGACGGCGCTGAGTAGTTGATTCCAGAATCGAGCATGGAATCGGTCGGCGACTTTGTATCGCCAACGCCAGGTTTGATCGCTGGCGAGGTAAAACACTCGCCCTGCTCCAAACATTCGGGTAACCAGCCACGGCGATGTCACGCCATCTTCGGAGAAGCAATTGGCCCAAACTTCCGCACCTTCCTGCGGCTCCAGACGAATCGCGGCGGACGGTGGTGGCAAGTTCTCCCAGAATTCTGCAAGTGTGTTTTTGTCGCTCCACAGATTGAGCACAGGCCGCTGCATGCCGATGCGATTCGGGCGAACGTACTTGACTCCCATTCGGCTCTCATCGAGATAATTGACGGGCACTAGTTCCGGCAGTTCTGTTTCAGCAATTTTACGCAAGCGTTTGTAATGGCCGTCAATCAGGATCAAGCCGCCACCGCGAGTGACAAAGTCGCGTAACAGGTTTGCATCGGTTTCGCGGAACTGATCCGGAGGCACTTCGCCCATGATGATCGCGTCATACTGGGCCATCGCTTCACGTGTGTTGGGGAATTCCCCGCTTTCCTCACCTCTCTTGACTCTTGGCTGGTCTGTTCCTTCCCCATACAGCACTGTGTCGACAATCCACGCAGGATCTCGCTCAAACAGGTTCCGCAGATAGCGTGTTTCCCAGCGGCTGGAGCCGTCAAGAATCAACAGGCGACGGTCGCGTGTGGAAGCTGAAACACGAAACGGAAACGCGTTGTTCTTTGCATTTGTGTCACCTTCCGGTGGATCGATCGCCGCTCGTAGGTCCATGACGACAGAGTTGCGACGCACGCCCCGCGTATTTTCTCCGCCGATTTCCTCGAGTACATCGGCAACATCAAGATCGAAAGCAATTTTTTGAAACGGTCCATCTGCAGCAGTCACTTTTTTCTGCCAGACAATTTTTCCGTTGGATTCAATTCTTAGTACACGTTCATTGGTGTCCGCACTGGTTGGGCTTCCCAAGTCTCGGAGAATGATCTCTCCCGCCAATCGCCCATCTGAAGCGACATTCTCTGGGCGGATGATATTGACGATACCAAGGTCACTCGGTTCATCTTCGGAGCCCAATCCAAAGCCATGGACGGCAACCCCAGTCGATTCCAGACGTTCGGCCAATTCAAGCGGGGCATTGCCTGTGTTGTCGCGGCCATCGGATAATACGACCAAGGCAGCTCGGCTCATGGAAGCGTTTGGATCGCGTTCAACTTCGTCCCCTGCCAGTGACGCAATCGTCGCCAGTGTGGTCGCCATTCCCGTGGACAAGTCGGTTCGTTGTCCGTCCGGTTCCATTTCAAGGGCAGCAGGCAGAGGTTTGTCATCGCTGCTTGACCAGACGAGCGATGGCTCGCCCGATGAGAATGCGATTACATCTACTTCATGTGTCTCCTGCAAAGATTCGAGCCAACCGGGGTTGGCGTCGTCTCCTGTGAGCATGCGCAGGGCACGGCTAAGTCTGGATGCACTCGCATCGGATTCAAAGGTGTCCGTCATCGACATGCTTTCCGACGTGTCAACGGCGAACACAACGCGTCCCAGTGTGCCCACAACCTGTCGGCGGTGCCAAACGGGACCCGCAAGGATCAATATGGCAAAAGCAACTGCGGCAGCCCGCAAGGTTGGCAACAAGTAACGGTAGGGAGAAGCTACGTTGCGGCTTTCGCGAAAATACAGCCAGAATACAACGGCAGCAGCGGTTGCAGAAAGCAAAATGACGACCGCGGGGTGCATCTCGCCCGCAAAGCGGATTGAGGAAATCATGCTGCACCCACTTTCGAAACCCGTTGTTGCAGCAGCAATTCACCAATCATCAGAATTACTAAACCGATGAGCAGCCAACGCCACATTTCCCGGCCAAATCGGAGAGTCCGGTCGTCACTTTCGAGTTCCTGCCTATCCGTGTAGACATTGGCGTCAATCAAATCTGCAGCAGTCGCTAATCTTGCGGACTCGACATCTCGCAGCTTTGATTCATCCGCGGGGACTTCGACAACTCGAAGCGTTGAACTGATCTCAGGGTTGCCCTCCTTCTGAGGGATCGACTTTCGAAACACGTAAGTTCCACCGACTTGAGTCGACGGAATCAGTAGTTCTTTGTCACCTTCCTCAACGCTCTCGATGAGTTCTTCTGGTTCCCCAGCGTATTCGACGCTGTAGGTGACGCGTGAATCACCTTTTTCATCTTTGGTTGGGATGCTGGCTGCTTCTTGTGGTTGCTGATTGGGAGTGCTTGCCACTTCAAATTCTTCCAACGAGACAGCAAAGCCTCTGCCCACGTCCACTGTTGTCTGTTTGCGCGAACCGGCCAAGTCAAGAACCAGTTGCTGCACCATCGGCAGATACACCAGTCGCATCGGCAGCGAAGACCAGGCCGTGTTGCAGGGAATTGCAAATTGCAGCACACGTCCTTTTCCACGTCGCGCTGAAACAGCAATCGCGTCACCGTTTGCCATGGTCAATAAATCGATGACAGTGCTTGTCTCAGGTTCCGCTGTTTCTGTTGATTCTGTATTCGGACTCGAATCACCAGCGATATTGTTGTCCGACGCGGAGTTAGTCGCTCGGTTGGGAGTCAGCTTTCGATAGCGATAAATTTCGACGTCAGCAAACGGTCGTTGATCTTCGGATCCGAGCAGATTCCATGGCGTGTAAAGCGGGTTGGCATTCCCAATCGGTAGCGGTGGTGGTTCATCGCTTGCGATCTGACCGGTTTTGTCTGTGGATTCGCCAGCTATGTTTCCAAGTTGTGCTGGCAGGGTCCATGAAGTGTCGCTCGATTCCCACGGTGCGTTGTACGATTCTGCATTGACTTGGTCACCATCAAACAGGACCAAGCTTCCGCCATCATTGACGAATTCTGTGATCCGTTCCCTCGACTCACCCTCGATGTTTGCGACATTTGCCATGATGATCACGTCAGGCGTCTTTTTATCCAGATTCGAAATCAGCTCTTGAGGCTCAATTACTGAGGTGCGGACTGCGTCGGGTTGGTCCTGCCCTCCAAAAGCAAAGGGACTGAGTGCGATCGCAAGGTAATCGGTCTCACCCTCAAGTGGCTTGTTACTGGGGTGTCCATCGACCAGCAAAACAGAGACTTCGCGAATCACGTCAACGGCAATGGAGCGTCGATTGTCGGGCAGCAGTGCGTCACTGTGTTCGACCAACAGGCTTATCTCATGCACGCCAACCTGTTCAATGTTTCTTGTCAGTCGGGATGTGATGCTCGATCTTGGTGGAATGGTGATGGTGCGTGGTTCAAGCGGTTGTCCATCGACGGACCAGACGAGTCGCAGATCGCGGGCGGGGGTGTCGCTGGAACTGCGTATGCGTGCGGTGTAGCGAGCATTGCGTCCCGCCACGACTGCGGGCGATTCGATGTCAATTGAATCAACTGATACGTTTGCGAGTTGTTCGGAATCCTGTCCAAAATTCAGGAAACTGATGACTGGGCGAATCGCCATGGCGGCAAGGGAACTGGTCATCCGCTCAAGCGATTCAAGCACGCCGCTGTGTACCATCTGACTTTGAAAGTCGGATGCAATGATCACTCGGCGTTGTGGGTGCGAACTCTCATTCGAGGCCTCGATCGCAGCGCGGACCAGACGGTCCAAGTCGACTGGGCCATATTCGGTTTTTAGCGTTTTGAT
Source organism: uncultured Rhodopirellula sp. (assembly GCA_964012125.1). GTDB lineage: Bacteria > Planctomycetota > Planctomycetia > Pirellulales > Pirellulaceae > Rubripirellula. The sequence continues at coordinate 9,014 of CAXGRW010000023.1, read as the reverse complement.
CTGCCGCAATGCTTCTTGCACACCCATGGAAGCCGCAGGGGACTCGACATCACTGGCTCGAATCAGAATCACCTCATCTCGCCTTGTTAATCCGCCAACGATGGCGGTCAATTCCTGCTGCAAACGTCCCATGCGTGACATGCCCGTTTCACCCGCGTCACGGGCTGACATGCTGCGGCTGTCGTCGATTGCAATGATCAACGATTGCGGTGCATCGCCTGGCAGGGTTTGGAATCCTGTCAGAATTGGACGTGCAAGGCACAACGCCAGTAACACCGGTAACAAGCACCGCAGCAAAAGCAGTAGTAAATGCAAAATTTGTATTCGACGCCGATTGACGCGGACCACGGTGTCCAGCAAGTGCATGGCACCCCAATCGACCGTCTTGAATCGACTACGGAACAACAAGTGAATCGCAAGCGGGATGGTGAACGCGAGAGCACCGAACGCAAGGAGTCCGTTGAGCAATGTCATCTCAATCTCCTCCGTAACGCCAGGTATTCATGCAACGCTTCGGCAAAAGGACGATCCGTGGTCAAGCGAATCAAGTCAACCTTGTTCGTTCGGCAGGCAGCACGAAGTTTCTCTTCGTGCTCGCGCAGACGCTTCAGGTACGCTTCGCGGATCGAGACGGCTTCGACGGTGTGTTCGTTGTCTGCTTGTTCCAGGTCACGGAATTGAATTCGTCCCGAGAAGGGAAAGTCAATCTCGTCGGGGTCCATGATCTGGAAAAACAGTACCTCATGCTTCGAGCTTCGGATGTGTGCCAGAGATCGTGAAATCGAACTCGTGTCGCCCATCGCATCTGAAATGATGATAACCAGACCACGGCGACCAAGCTTGGATGCAATTTTTCGAAAGACACCTCCAAGATCGGTTTCACGCTTGCTGCTATCGAGTGCGAGAGCTTGCAGCAGCGCCTGCAGGTGAGAGGGGCGGCTCCGTGGGGGCAACTGGTCCCGTAAGTCATCGTCGAAAGTAATCAGTCCAACAGTGTCTTGCTGACCGAGCATCAGGTAAGCAAGCGAGGCGGCAAGTTGCTGTGCATATTCATACTTGCTACGACCTTCCGAGCGTTCACCTCGGTATCGCATGGATCCACTACGATCGACCACCAAGGTGCAACGAAGATTTGTGTCTTCTTCGAATTCTCGGATGTAAAGTCGGTCGCTCTTTGCAAACACCTTCCAGTCAATGTCCTTGAGTTCGTCACCCCGGACGTACGGACGGTGTTCTTTGAATTCGACACTGAATCCCTTGTGGGGTGATCTGTGTCGGCCAGAGCACAGCCCCTCGACAACCTGCCGGGCGAGCAACTGCAGTTTGGCTACCCGTGAAAGATCCTTCGGTGTGATGAGATCCAGGATACGCATTTGAGGGAGGGATCTTCTGGTTGACTGGATGCCAAGGATTTGGCTTGGGGGGAGACGGATTCAGGAGCGGTAAGCGTGATGTCCCGATTATATCCACTTTCTTGATCCATGAGGCACCGCTGAGGTGGTTAATCATGATGCCGACCCTGTGATTTTGCGATATTTCAGGACGGTGAGTTTTGTAACGGTAAGTTGCAGATCTATGGGGAAGGCAGAATTCCTGCTTATCCACCATGAATTGTTCTTAAATAGAGCCCCCCAGTTCCACACTGTTGTCTCGGGAGACCTTCGCGCGGGATGAGGTTCGCATCAGCTCACGGTGGCAGTTTGCATCTAAAAATCGGGGTGGGATACCTGTCCTCGTTTGGCCACAAGATATGAAGTGATTGCCGTTGCATCCATTCATGACCGGTCGGCGGAAGATTACGCCGAAAAACAGGATTTTTCTAAGTCAGGGAACGCTCGATTGTTGGAGTTGGGCAGTGCTGAGCATTTTGGGTGACCCGAGCGTGATTTTGCCAGTTTGAATCCCGGTTGGTGCTGTTCCGGAGTGTGGATTCCTGAGAAGATGTAAAGTTAAGGGTCTCTTTTCTACGCTTTTGGATTGTCTCGAGGCGGTAGTGCCCGAGTTTTGCTGCAGGAGTTGCAGGCCAATGCAGTCCAACGATTGGGCATGGTTGCCGACGCCACGTGTAGAAATTCTTCCGACCACCCGCGAGGCGTTGGCTGATAAGTTTGTTTACAGTCAGGAGGTTGCTGACCTTATCTCGGCCGCCTTTTATGAACCTTGCAACCTGTTGTTGTGGGGACCGGGCGGGCACGGCAAGTCAGACATGGTGTTGACTGCGCTGAAGGCATTAGGGCTCAACGACAATGAGATTTTCATTCAGTCGTTTGGCGAAGGAATGAGTGAGGACCGGCTGTGGGGTGGCCCTGATATGGCGTCCCTCGATACTTGCCTGAGATACGACACGGATAGGTCATTCCTTTCGTCGCAGTACAAGGCCGTCGTATTTGAAGAAATTTTTGACGCGCCAGCGCAGTCGTTGCTGCCGTTGAAAGATGTTTTGACCCGACGCGTATTCATGAACGGTCCTGATCGTGTTCCACTGTCGGCCAAAGTCGTGATTGCATGCACCAACAAGGATCCCCGTGAGTTTGGGGATGGAAACGATGCCGTTCAGGCCTTGATGGAGCGGTTTCTGCTGCAGAAAGAGGTGCGTTGGCCCAGTTATGAGCAGAAGAATTATGCTGAGCTGTTTGCCAAAGTCAGGCCAGGTGCAACGCCTGGGGGGCGGGAACTGCATCGACTGCTATCAACGGTAATCGCCGGTTTAAATGAAACCAAGACTTTTGTCATGTCGCCGAGGATGGCATTGCAAGCTTTAGAGGTTGTTTCAAATACGGCGAAGATCCGAGGGGATCGTTGCATTGTCGCTGATGCGTTTCAGAGCATTCGTTTTGTTCAGGGCATGCAGTCCTACACGGCCGACTTGTCACGGAAAATTGAAAGACGTTTGCCCAATGACGAAAACTTCGTCATTCAACTAGGTAGTGGAGATTTTAGCAGTCAGGACGAAGGTCCGCTGAAGGCGCCAAGGTCTGCGATTCCTGAATTGACGGCGACAACGCTGAAATCCCGCTTCATTCATTGCGGCGAAATTGTGCAGGTTCTTACACACAGTTTTTTTCAGCCCTGTAACGTTTTGCTGTGGGGACCTGGCGGGCATGGTAAGTCTGAAATGGTGATGGCCGCTTTGCGAAGCATGGGCTATTCCGAAGAACAGATTTTCCTGCAGTCGTTTGGCGAAGGTATGAGTGAAGATCGCCTCTGGGGAGGGCCGAATATTGCGAAGTTGGATGTTTGTCTCGAATATGATACAGCCCGCTCGTTTCTGCCCTACGAAGTCGTGGTGTTGGAAGAAATTCTTGATGCATCCTCGCAGGCATTGCTGCCGCTTAAGGATGTGTTGACCCGCCGGACTTTCATGAATGGAAGCACCCCGGTTGAGATGAATTCGAAAGTTATCATTGCCTGCACGAACAAAGATCCACGGCAGTTTGCGAAAGACAGCGACGCCGTCAAAGCCTTGCTGGAGCGGTTTCCATTGCAACTGGAAGTTCGCTGGCCTTCGTATGAACAAGCCGATTATGAAGAGTTGTTTCGGATTGCCAATCCAAGTGCCAGTTCGCACAAACGTAAATTGCATCGCATTTACGCACACGTGATTGCTAATCTGAATGATGATCGTGAGACCGGTTTTCAGGTGTCACCAAGAATAGCATTGGGGGGCCTGCGACTTGCGGGTAACAGCGTCGGGCGGCATGGCCGCAAGAAAATGATTGTCGAAGACATTCTGACGATTCGAAACGTGCAGGGCATGGAGTCCTATAAGCGAGACGTCGAAGGATTGATCAGATCAGCACTGCTGGAGGGGGGGGTGGAAGTGTTGCTGAGCGATATTGACGAGCGAACCGAACGTTTGCATGGCAAAATGCTGGATATCAATAGGATTTTTGAAGAGGCAAGTGGCTTGGAGGAAGACGCGCGGTTGGAAATGAATGACCGGGCAATTGCTGAAATGCTGGAACTGATGAGCAGCATTGACGCACTCAAGCACGAATTGGAGTACTTGCAAGTTTCTGATCCCAAGTTGCAGCAGTGGCAACGGTTATCAGAGGAACGCGTCGATGAGCTTGCGAGTGAAATTGAAGCGGGGAGATGAAATCAGTGGAACGTATTCGTGTTGATCGGCGTTATCGGGACTTTGTTCGGTTTCATACTCATGTGACCTACCCGGAAATGAGCGAGCGTCGTGAGCAAATTAATTCGCTAGAGGTGGTCAAGAAACTTGATGCCATCGGTATGCAGCATCTGCCTTTGCCCATCATCTGGGATGGAGTTCACTTGGTTGATGAGGGTAAGCTTGCCGGGAAAAACGAGATCGAACGTCGCACTCGGCTGACCTATCGCATGCGGATGTGGAAAGCATGGCGTTTGATGGATGACTTTTTGCAGCGTTCCACGCGTGACGCTGAGTTGTACTATCGGCTTTCACTGCTGCTCGGCGGGATCGACTTTGAGCAGATTCATGGACGCACTGATATCGATCGCGCTATCGCCAATGTCGCGGTGATTGCGACAGCCAAACGGTCGCTTGCAGTGGGGATTCCTGCCGAGAAGATTTCCGAGCAGATCAACTGGGCTCTTCAAGAGGTCGGTGGGCTTGAGTCTGATGAAGTTGAATTGCTCGAATGTTTACCCGACGAAAGCAAGCTGAAACCAGCAGACCAGATAGATCACTCCCAGATGTCTGTTGACCGTGGTGTGACGGCGATTCAATTGGTTGAGAACATCGACACGCGGGGGAAAATAGCGTCATTGTTTTCGGAGTGTTTTGGGGGGAAGAGCGAGGACTCGGGGGAAAAAGAAATCCATCCGCTTTCCGTTCGGCGATTGAATGTTGCATCAAGATTGCTGGCGGAACCCAGCATGGAGGCGTTGTTGCGCATTTCGAGAGTTGCCAACGAATACGTTGCGTTTCAGCCGCGTTTTGAAAAGAAAATGCTGCCCGCTGTGGATGGAGATCAGACCCGCATGAGAATGATGGCGTCCTACGATGAGTTGCCACGCATGGCGCCTGCAGCTTGGGCGGTCAAGGTTGCCTCTGCAAAGTATTTTCGATATCGCCTTGCAACGAAAAGCTTCATGGTGCGGGAAAAAGTTAAACGGAGTGACAAGAAGCAGCTGTTCTATGCGATGTTGGATCGCAGTAAATCAATGCAGCAGGGTGAACGGATTTACAAACTTCTGGCAATCCTGATGAATCGCTTGAGAGCTGTGATGCGGCGAGAGGCGGTTCTCGGCTACAGCTTTTTTGACTCGTCCGTGCACGAGCAGGTGATGGTGCAGGATATCACTGAGGCCCAGGATGAAATTCGTCGCCTTGAGTACGATTTTTTCATCGGTGATGACACCGACATTAATCTTGCGTTGCGCGAGGGTATCAAGAGAATTCGAAGTGTCGTTGATGACGTGGATGCGGAGCGTCCCGAACTCATCATCGTCACAGATGGTGATCATGGAATCAACGTGAAACCAAAAGAGCTCAAGGGGATCATGCTGCACGTTTTCATTGTGGAAGAAAACAACGAGGATTTGATCCAGTTAGCGAAAAAGACTGGCGGTGTGGCACTGCAAGGTTTGTGAGTGCCGGTCAATCGCTGCGTTCACTTGAACGCGTTTCTATCTGTTGCCTGCTTGCGGCTCGTGATGGCGTTTGTTCAGCTTTGGATTGAGCGTTTGATCTTTTTCTTGCGATACTTATTCGGGTTTTCAGCCTTGCCGGTGATCTCATACAGGAATCGGCTTGGGGTGGTTGGCCTTGCTTTACCCCATTTGCGGCGAGTCAGCGCTAACGACATGGTTAGATTTTCCTGTGCCCGCGTGATACCGACGTAGCAAAGCCGCCGTTCCTCAGCGATGTCTTCTTCTTCCCCTGATTTGACACTGCGGCTGTGTGGCAGGATTCCATCCTCCATGCCGACCATGTAAACCACAGGAAACTCAAGGCCCTTGGCAGCATGAAGGGTCAAGAGCCACACCGCATTCTGAGCCGCGAGTTTGTCTTTTTCGTTGCCCATTTCGCGTCCCGACAACGCGATCTCAGAGAGAAATCCGGTCAGGTCCGGATCCTGTTTCTTCGTGTTTTCCTCGTAGGCATTCACTGCGTTGGTTAGTTCTTCCAGTGAAGCTTGTCTGGCTTGGCGTTCTTCTGGCTTCTCATAAAGCCGGGTAATTTCCTCGTAATAGGCAGTGCGTTCCAGCAGTGTTCGCATGGCGTCCGTCAACGATTCATTGCTGGCTCTTTGCCGTACATCTTTTGCTAATTCGGCCAGTTGCCCAATCCCTCGTTGCGCGGCGGGAGTCAGATCGCTCGTAGCAGCGCGATCCTGCATCACGTCCCAGACAGGTACACCTCGCTCGACGGCTCGTTGCACCAACAGTTTGACGGTTTTGTTTCCCAGACCTCTCGCCGGTGTGTTGATCACACGCAGCAAAGCGACTTCGTCATTTGGCTGCTCAATCCATTTCAGATAAGCGAGAATGTCTTTGACTTCTCGTCGATCGAAAAAAGACTGGCTCCCTAGCATCACATACGGAATGTTGGCTTTGCGTAATTCCGTCTCAAAAAGGCGGGGCTGTTCATTGGTGCGGAATAGAATGGCTATATCACGTGGTTGGACATGGTCATTTTCGATTCGGCTTTTGATTTCGCGCACGACCGTTTCGGATTCAGTCAGTTCGTCTTTGTGTTGTTCGATACGCGGGCGTGGCCCTTTGGGGCGACTTGGAATCAGGATCTTGTCGTGGCGTTCTGTGTTGAAAGCGATCAGCCGATTGGCCATCGCTAGAATTTCAGCTGTACTGCGGTAGTTGTTTTCCAGGCAAACAACCTTCGCGTCGGGCCAGTCGTCCTTGAAACTGAGAATGTGGGTCACATCCGCCCCTCGCCACGCATAGATCGACTGGTCATCGTCACCCACAACGCAGAGATTGCGATGGCTTAGCGTTAAATGTCGGGTGATCCGGTATTGGCTTCCATTGGTATCTTGATACTCGTCGACAAGAACATGGTCGTACTTGGCGGCTTCCTCGTCACGGATAGCAGGATGCTCGTCAAACAGGGTTTCCGTGTGCAGCAGCAGATCATCAAAGTCCATGGCGCCTCGTGCCTGCAACGCATCCTGATAGCGTCGATAGCCAGCGGCGGCAAAATGTTCACGATCTGTTGAGGCGAGAAACGCCGCTTTGTTCGGTTTTACGGACTCATTTTTCCAGCTGCCGATGATCGAAAGCATGTCACCGGGACGCAACGCGGTGCCTGGTAAACGCAGTTCGCGGAGAATTCCTCGGGCAAGTGATTCCTGATCTCCACGATCATAGATGGAAAATTTAGCTGGAAACCCCAACGCTTTTGCATGTCGTCGCAGAATTTGCACGCACTGAGCATGAAACGTACTGATGACCGGTTGAGGCGGTTTCGTTTTTTTCTTTGCGATGCGGCGCTTACCGCTGGGACGACGATTCTGACGCTGTGTTTTTGCGATCAGTTCGCTGACTCGCTCCTGCATCTCACCAGCGGCTTTGTTGGTGAATGTGACCGCCAGGATTCGCTCCGGCGCGGTGCCATTGCGAATCAGATTTGCGATCCGAAACGTCACCACACGAGTCTTGCCTGTGCCCGCCCCGGCCAAGACTAACATCGGACCACTCAGGGTGGCGACCGCCTCGGCTTGCGGTCCATTCAATCCATGATTTTCTGCGTTCAATCCGTTCTGCGCTTGTTCGTTGGAGCTGGTCTGGTTTGTAAAAAATCATCAAACGGCTGCACCAAGCCGCAAAAATGCTTGGGGCAGCGTTCACCTTCGGGGCGAGAAGCCCAGTTGCTAGCGAAGGTTGTCGCGGTCAATGACCGGATTGGCAGTGCCGGTCGTTAGCAGACGCATTGCACCCTGTTGCGGGCGATTGGCATTGGCGATGACTCGGTCATAGGGGATGCCAAAGCAGGCATAATTTCCGGTCGCGGTATCCATCACGTAAACAACGGTTGCTGCAGCGGGGTTATTGCTGGCCCTCGGAAATTGTGCACGGCCGGTCAGCATCATGTACTTGCCACCTTTCGCACCTGTTCCAACAGCCTCATTGACGTTGGTGGAGAATCGCGCCATGAATTTTCCTCCCAGTCTGGGGTAAATCACATTGCACTGCAGAAGGCCTGAGTTGTGGTCCAAAACAAAGAATCCGTCAGCCTCTTCGCTGACGATTCCGGTTGCGATTGAATATTTCTCGCCAGAAACAGCGGCGGCAGCGTTCAGCAGCGGCAGTTCCGACAGCTCTTGATTCAACGGCGATTGGTTGCGACCAGCAAAGTAGCTCGCAATGCCAACAGAAATGAGCGTTACCACAGCGAGAAACGCTATTCCAACACGCTGAAGTTCACAGCACCGGACGCGGGGCTGATTGAGCTGAACTGGGGTTTTTTCGAGTGTCGGCTGGGTCTGAAGGTCAGTTGACTGAGACATCGTTGGTGACTCCATGCGATAACGGGAGGGGTATGACGAGTGTGATGGGGGCAAACTTTGGCCATTATTACCGTTTTGCGGAACAAAACAGCAGCAGATCCCGGCCTCCGTGGACCTAGTTCGCCTACAGGCAATTGTACGCGCTTCGATTGATCTTTACGATTGCCTTCTCAGAAAGACATTCGACATCTTGTCCTGCCGTCCCAAATTCTCCGTTTTTCCCCCCCGAGAGCATCAAAAGACCATGGGTATCAACGCACCACTGAATCGAAAATTCCGCATGGCACTCGTAGGCGGGGGCAGCGGATCCTTTATCGGGCGAGTTCACTCGATCGGAGCATGCCTCGATAATCGGGCGGTGGTGACTGCTGGAGCTTTGTCCAGCAACCCGGAACGAGCAAAAGCATCGGCACCGGAATACGGGATCGAGGAAGACCGCGCTTACGGCAGCTATGAAGCAATGTTGGATGCTGAAAGTAAGTTGCCTGAGGAGGACAGAATCGATTTCGTCAGCGTGGCGACCCCGAATCATACGCACTACGAAGTAGCCAGAGC
>CAXGRW010000022.1:0-19582 GCA_964012125.1 uncultured Rhodopirellula sp. | reverse complement strand
GTCTTCGGCCGGAATCGGGTCGAACTTGTGATCGTGACATCTCGCACAATTCGTTGTCATGCCGAGAAACGTCTGGCTGACCATTCCGACCAAGTCTTCCATTTCGTCCTGACGCATGGTTTTGCGCATCGTGTCGTTGGAAGGCTTGGTCGTATTGTGTGGACCTGTGACCAGGCACCCCACGGCAATCGCTCCGCCAGCATCTGGTGCCAGAATGTCACCGGCGATCTGGTGCCGGACAAATTCGTCATATGGCATATCCGCGTTCAGGGCATCGATCACCCAGTTGCGATAAGGCCAGGCATTATTGCGGGGCTGATTATATTCAAAGCCGTTGCTTTCCCCGAAATGCACCACGTCCAGCCAATGCCGTCCCCAGCGTTCCCCGTAGTGCGGTGAGTCCAGCAACCGTTGAACAAGATTCTCATACGCATCCTTTGAATCATCCCTCAAAAAGGTGGCGATCTCCTGCGGCGTTGGCGGCAAGCCAATCAAATCAAAGGACAGGCGACGGATCAAAACGCGTTTGTTTGCTTCGGCCGACGGCTTCAACGTGTTGGCGACTAATGTTGCATAGACAAACTTGTCAATCTCGTTTCGACCCCAGTCTGACTCGCTTGCTGGTGGTGTCGCATTTCGCAAGGGCTGCAGCGACCACCAGTCACGACCGGCTCGGCTGTCCGTTGTGATCGAGAAAAGATCCAAAGGAACGTCGCCCCACGTGGCTCCTTCATCAAGCCACTGTTTCAGCGTTTGTTTCTCAGCGTTGGTGAGTGGATGTTTCGGCGGCATTTCATCCGAACTGACCCGTTCCCATAACAGACTGTCCGCTGCGTTCCCGACGACGACCGCCGAACCACTGTCGCCGCCTTTTTTGACCAGTGCCAGTTCAGTCAGGCTCAGTCCGCCTTCCGGTTCGTCGCCGCGATGACATTCCAAACAATGGGACGCCAGAATCGGAGCGATCTGTTTGTCGAAGTCGACCGCCTGAGCGTCAAGTGGCGCAAGCATCCAGCTTGCAATGACCAACACAACGAGTCTGAGAACGACGTACCGCATTGCTTCCTGAAATTCCAGTGTCATGACAAAAGCTCCTTATGGACGCGTTCCGCAGCGTGGATGCACCAGTCGCCAACTTCAGGAAATCGCTTATGAGGCATTCGTTTGCTCGGCGACATAACAGTGAGGGCTCCCACCGGTCGTTGCCAGGCATCGAGGATCGGTGCAGCAACGCAGCGAATCCCTTCGATTCCGTCTCCCCAGTCTTCAGCATAACCTCGCTGACGAATCCGTTGCAGATCATCCAGCAATGCCGCGCGGGTAGCTTTCGTGTTTTCCGTAAACGACTTCAGATTCACCGTCGCCAGCGTGCTCAGCACCCGAAACAGAAGCTTCGCCGAGCAGCCTGTCTGCTGAACCACTTCTGCCTGAGTCAATTCACCGACTTCAGTTCCGACCGCCTCAATCACAGCCATCGTCTTAGCCACCGTTGGCGCGGGCAAATCACGATCGAGCTCTGGCTGCATTTCCTGAATCGTCGTCACCATGCAGTCGTTGCCCTCGTGCAGTCGTCCCTTACATTGCGAATCCCGCTTTTTTGGACAGGAAAAGCGAATCTACATTCAGACCACGCACTAAATATAGACGCCCCGGTGCCTCCGTCAACTTTCAGATCCCATCTGCTAGTTGAACGGACCATGAAACGCTGAATTCTCACTTCCCAATGCTTTCCCTTCCTGCAGCGCGGGAAATTCCTCAGCCATGACTGTGAAGCAGGCAAGGACAACCAGCAAATGTGATTCGAGAGTCAAGCTGTGCTTGATTTTGTTTGCTGTCAGTTATGCAGGAAGCTCTCGCTGGCAACGATCGCCTTGATGAGGTCGCGCAGTCCCTTTTTGGGATCAGCCATATCCTCGCAGATTCTGTCGATGGCTGGCCGGTCGCCGACTTCGACTTCGCGGCCGAACGCGTAGGTCATCAGGTTCTCTGCGAGGCTGCGAGTGAATAGCTCATGTCGCTCGATCAGCAGCGTGCGAAGCTGGGTGATGTCCTTGAAAGTCTCACCGCTGGGCAGCTTTCCAGACGCATCAACGGGCAGTTTTCTCCCGTACTCGGTCCGCCAGGCACCGATGGGGTCAAAGTTCTCCAGGGCGAATCCCAGCGGGTCAATCTTCCGATGGCACTCGGCGCACGTGGCAATGCTGCGGTGCTTAGCCAGTTCCTCTCGCACGGTCAGCGCGCCGCGAATGTCCGGCTCGATCTCGGGCACATCATCGGGCGGGGGCGGCGGGGTGTAACCCAGCACCTTCTCCAGAGCGTAGATACCACGGACCACTGGCGAGGTATCGACACCGTTGGCCGAAGCCGTCAGGAAGCTGCCCTGCGTCATCAGCCCACCGCGCACGGTACCCTTGGTCGAGACCTGACGCAGGTGGTTGCCCTGCACCGGGGCCAATCCGTAATGGGCTGCCAGCTCACGGTTCACGAAGGTGTAATCAGCATCGAGGAACCGCTTGGGCGGCAGGTTCTCATCGAGAATCTGGCGGAAGAACATCTTCGTCTCCGCTGCCATCGCCGACTCCAGGTTGTCGCGGAAATACACACGGAAATTTTCGGACACAGGCATTTCACCGATGTTGTCCCAATCGAGCCAGCGCTGGACGAACTGATTGACGAACCGCTGGGAACGTGGATCCTTGAGCATGCGATCGACCTCAGCGTCGAGCACGTTGGCGTTGGACAGGCGTCCAGATTTGGCATGTTCAAGCAAGATCTCATCGGGTTGCGAAGACCACAGGAAGTACGACAGACGCGAGGCCAGGCTGTAACCGTCGAGCGGCCCGTTCCCCTCCTGCAAATAGATGAACGACGGCGAGCAAAGGATCGTCTGGAAACCCAACTGCAGTGCGGCCAGCGGGTCCATGCCAGCCTCAAGCTTCCCAATCACCATCCGCTCGATCGGCTTGAGTTCATCACCACGCAGCGGGCGGCGAAAAGCACTTGCGGCGAACAGACGCAGACGCTCAGTGATCGTGCTCCGATTCAGTTCATCAGGTTGCAGGTCGCCATACATCAACGTGTGACCGGCGGGCGGCCACTGGTCGATGTGCGGGCCCTCGACCCGGATGTCGTAGATGCGGAGTTTCGGGCCGCGGTAGACCTTGAGCAGTCCGTGGGATTTCTCATTGCCCGATTTCATGTTCGCGAACGGCGCGACCTCGGGGTGCTCCGATGCGTTGCTGGTAATGATACGGACCAGGCGTTTTGTTGCGGTGGTGCCGTTACGGAAGCGGACCTCCGGCTCGAAACCCTGATCGATGTGTGTGGTCCATTCGAACCACGCCGGTTGATCGCTGGTCAGCTCGGCCAGTCCGACGGAGCGTTCGGTCGTGATGCTGCCGGTGCTCTCGACACTGCCTTCACGATCTACCGTAGCCACCTCCAGCACCAGCGGGTCGCCGTTGCGGAAGTCGTCTAACGCCTTACCATAGGGATGCTCGCGGTCGACTGCAGCAGCCTTCACGCGGACGGTGTACATGCCGCTCTGAGCCACGCCGCCGTACAACGGCCGGAAGCCGATGTGTCCGCCACGGAAATGACGCCCATACATATCGGTGTAGGGCGTGTCAGGGATGAAGCGAAAGCGATCGACATGAAAGAGCTTGGGCAGCTTCGCCTTCTCCTTGCCATCGAAATAATAAGGTGTCTGCTGGGCGTACTGTTTCGACTCGGGCCGTGGCCCGAAACGTGTGGCACGCGCGACCGCTTCCTCAGCGGCGTTAAGGTAATGATCCAGCAGCATGCCCGACGTGACCAACTCACGCCCATTGTTGTCAAAACCGTGTACCTTTACATCCGGCGGAAAATCTGCGGCTGGGTTCCAAGCCTGGACGTTCAACGACAGAAGGTCACTGATCGTCTGTTGATACTCAAACCGGTTGAGCCGCCGCATGACTGTGTGCTGACCGCTGGACGCCAGCTTGGCACGAGCGGCGGCAATCCCCACCGTGATCGACGCGATGGTCTTCGCCTTCTCGCCCGCAACGGGCTGCTTTTTCTTGGGCGGCGGCATTTCACCGAGGTTCAGCTGATCGACGATCTCCTGCCACAGCTCCAGTTGATCAAGGTCGGTGATATTATCGGCCAGCCCGTCGAAACGACGATCGGCTTTCTGCGTGTCCGGGCCGTGACAGTCGATGCAGTAGGTCGAAAGGAACTGCGTAGGCAGGTCGGCGTAGGCTGCTCTGCTGAGGGCGAGGAGCACCAGGCACAGCGTGGTAAATGTCATCTTGTTCATGCGATGTCCGTGCCTTAAGCGAGGTTCATGGGCGAAAAGGTGCCCGTGCTCTTACCAAACCGATCAGCCTCGACGCCGAACCATTGCAGCGTCGAAAGCCACAAGTTCGATAGCGGCACACGCTTGTGGTCCTCGACCGGACAGACCATATGACCCCGATGGTTCATTCCCCCGCCAGCCAGGATCACCGGCAGATTTCGGTTGCTGTGGCTCGAGCCGTTACCCATCCCGCTGCCCAACACCACTGCCGTGTGATCGAAGACTTGCGCCTCCTTCATCTGGTCGATGAAATGGGCGAACTGCTTCATCAAGTAGACCTCGACGATCTGAAGCTGCCCGAGTCTCTCTTCCGATTTGCTATGGTGGGACAGGCCGTGATAGCTGCCGACCTCCAGCTCGGATGTGCGGAACCCCATGGGGATCTCAAACGTGGCGACACGCGTCGAGTCGGTTTGCAGAGCGAGTGTCAGCAAGTCGTAGAACAGCGGGATTTCTTCGATGTGCATCCGTTCCTGATCCACAACCGGGTCGATCGGTGAGGTGGGTTTGGGTTTATCCAACCACGCCCGCGACATCTGCAGCTGCTTCTCCACCGCCCGCACACTGGTCAGGTATTGATCAAGCTTCTGGCGGTCGGCTGCACTGAGCTGACGCTCGAGTTTACCGGCGGATTCACGCAGGGCATCAAGCACGCTGGCCCGGTCTGTCAGTCTCGTGCGTTCCTTGCCGATCGAAGCGGCATCGGACTGCACGAACAACGCCTCGAACAAACGCGCCGGGTTATTGACGGGCGGGATCCGCACACCCGACCGTGTCCAGCACAGGTCTGTGCCGTTATCCAGACCCGCTGTGATCGAGGGGAATCGCGTGGCGGCCCCCACGTGCTCGGCGGCGACCTGATCAATTGTCATGTTTTTGTCTGGGAAGCCACTCGACTCATCCTTACGGATGCCGGAGAGGAAGGCCTTCACCCCGTTGTGCCCGCCAGTCATGCCATCGTCGAGATTGGAGAAGACGGTGAAGTCATCGCGATGTCGCTGGACGGCTTGCAACGTTGGGCTGATCTGATAATCCAGGCCGGCATCTTTGGGAAAAAAGTTGCCTGGATAGTACCCCAAATGGTTACCGATGCAGACCAGTCGCCGCGGATTGGCATCCAGTTTTTTCTCCGCCCGGCTCAACTGGCTGTCCATCAACGGTAGTGCCAGAGCGATGCCCGTTCCCTGAAGAACTCGGCGGCGGCTCAGATTTTTCAGTTTATCCATCATCAATAGCTCACTGAGATTTCTAGTTGTTATCAGTAGCAACGAGCACGCGGATCTGGTCCACGCCGTTTTTGACATTCAAAGTAACGCGAAGCACACGTCGATCGGGGCTTAACGCAACCACATCAGCATCATTGATTCCCCTACGAAAGATATTGCGGAAGTCGGTTGCAGGAAGCGCCAGCTTCGCATCCGAAGAATCCAAGAGTTCTGACTGCAGGATCAGGGCGACGATTGGGCGGTCAAAATGCAGTTCACCCTGAAACTTCTGATTCATGGCCCCACTGTCACCACGGACCGGGTTGTATTGCAGAAGAAAGCTGTCGACTCGTAAGTCTTCTGTCAACTTCACGGTGCGTTTTCGGAAAGGACGCTGGTAGGTGCCAGGATCAATTCCATCGACCACGTCACCATGCCTCAGAAGGACATCTTCTCGTTCAGGAAACAGCAGTAACGACCCGCTGTCTTCAACCAGCCCTGGCGAATGTCGCTCGCTGGGTGATGCAACACGGACATCACCAATGAGTTGCTCGACTCCGAAAGAAACCTGCCACGTATTCAGAAACTGACCGATTTCGTAAGGGACTTCGTGGGCGGTCTCGTCCGCAGCAGTCAGTGCGACCGCCTGACCTCCAACCAGACGTCGCTGGTGTTCCAGTTCGATTTCACCCTCAAACACGGAGATCGCCGTATTGCCCGTGGTGTCGACATCGACGCCGAACGATGTTCCCAAATCGGTTACTCGCTGGTGCGGAGTCACCAAAAGGAATCCTTTGATCTCACCCGGAACCCGCACCGTCGCAACACCGTGCTGAAGCTGCGCCGAATTTGGCCCAAGCAGTTTCAACTCCGCGGGCGCCTGAACCGCAAGTCTGGCGCCGGACTGAAAGTTGATTTTGACTCGCCCGTCGACCAGCCTGAGAACTTGACCAGTGCGTAGTGCGTCGCCCGTTGAAATCTCTTTGACATTGCGAGCATTTTGAACAGTCGCGATTACATCTCGGACATCGGTATCTCGTTGCGTCGGCAGAAAGACAAACAATGCAATCACCGCCGCTGTCACCAACCACCATGGCGTCCACTTATTGAGCAGCATTCTTGATCGCTCGACATCAACCGGCATTGGCTGTGGCCCGCTTTCGATACGTTGACGCACATTGCTCGAGATATCGCTCGACAGGTCAGCCCGTCGAAGGCTGTCTTTGACAGCCAATGGAATATGATCGGAATCCATCATCTGCATTGACACCAACGCATTGCCGACTCGCAATTCATCGGCAAACGCAACTACGTGTGAATCATCCTCGTCAAACCACGCCATGAGTTCGCGGCACTGAGCCTCATTCAACGCATCGTCCTGAAATTCTTCAAGCAGTCTTTGTAGTTGCGATTCGTTCATGTGGTCGCCTCGTCACTGAGACGACTCTCGATGCACGCGCGAAGAGCTTTGCGGGATCGGCTCAGCGTACTGGTAACCCAAGTCACAGTCTGGTTGAGCGATTCGGCGATGCTCTGACACGACTGCCGTTCTTCATAACGGAGTCGCACGACGAGAGCCGCTTGAGATCGAAGACCCTTGACGCAGTCACGCATTGCAGAAACCAACTCCCGCTGACCCTCGTCGCAGGAACCGGCCATCTGCTCGCCTACACGAAGCCGGAGGGAGTGACTGAACTTGTCCAAATTTCTGAGTTCTCTCCGCTGACGTTCCAGTTCAGTCAGAATGAAGTGCTTGCAGATCACACACAACCAGACGCCAAAATCCCGCTCCGGCTGATACTCACCCAACTGCTCATACGCCCGAATGAACGTCAACTGAACGACTTCCTGCGCGGCATCGATATCAGGCAAGCGATTTGCCGCATAACCCAATAACATGCCCTGATATTGCCGAACCACCATCTCGTACGCGTCGAGATCTCCACGTTGTATCTGTTCTCTCGTTGCCTGTTGCATTTTCCCAACTTCCAAAGCATCGATCATTATAGGAAGTAGGGCCCAATCTGATGATTGTCACAACTGATTCCAGTTTTTTTCTCCACGACTCCCAGCAAACACAGCCGATTCGGCAAACCGGCGGGCAGACGGAACCGGCTTACACAGCCTTGACAGGGGAAGCAGTGTTCCCAAGCCATCAAGGTTCTCGTTGCAAATCTTCCACGAACCTCTGATAGCTTTTCTCGGGCAGCTGACCTTTGCTCTCGTGAATAGTGGCACCAAAGACAACCCGGAACGCTTCGCCCTTGGCAACTTCAACAGTGCTTCTCTTTCCCTGTTTCATGGCAGCCCGCCCGAATGGATTCGCGACGAAGACTCCATAGTTACGATTATGCCACCAACTCTTCCGAAAATTGTCCGGAGAAGCCATCAAGGTGATACCGACCTGCCTGTCACCCAGCATGCCAGAATAGTCGCACCACTCCGCTGACTGCCCCCACGTCGCCCGCGCAGTCCGTTTTCCCGTTGAACTGAGAATGACACCGCCTTCTTTTTCTGTCAAAGGCGTAGCAACACGCGCACCAAACCCCATTTCTTCCTGATCGCCAAAGGTGAAGCCTTCATTGGATGACCGGAATGTTGCATCCCAAATCAACGACCATTCCGTACCGTGACCCTGCAAGACAAAACGATTGACCACCTTACAAATCACGTTCTCGCTTGGTGACAACAATTCGGACTCAGTTGAAAATGTCATCCGATTTTTTTTGACATCCGGTTTTTCGAGAAAACGCAAATGCTTGATGGTTCCACGATTACGCCAAAAGTCAGAGCCACTGACATCACCAAACGCCAACCATAGACCGGGATGCATGGTCGCATGATCAGCCGCATCCTCACCTGGCACTAGTGGATGATTTCGGGTCACCTGCAAGCCACTCAGTGTTTTCAGGTTGGAAAAATAGGGACGCAGAATCTCTGGATCGCGAAAGACATAATCGGCCAATGGCTTCCCTGCATGCAAAATCTGCAAACGATCCTTCTGCTCGACAAAAGCGAACCCATCTTGTTCACCTCGCTGCGTCGGTCGCTGCCTTGTTTCCATTGCCACCTTTGCTGGTGGCGTTTTTCCAGACACTTGCTTTGGACGTGACTTTCTTTTCTTTCCCAACTCTCGACGTCCACCTGGTTTGCCCTCACGCAGCGTGATCAAATAAGCAGCGAGATCTGCGACCTGTTGTGGATTCAGGACCGGTGCCATCGACGGCATCGCCGACACAGGACGACTCTTGCGTTGCTCGATGGATACCTTGGGCAGCACCAGCTGATTTCCATCCGCCAGTCCCAACTTCAGGCTAAGCCCACTCTCTTCGATCAAGACACCGGCGTGAACACGACCGTCATCGGTAAGCACGCTCAACTGCTGAAAACCCTCGGTGATCACAGCATCAGGATCGATCATTGATTCCACCAAATGCCGAACCGTTGCGCGACCACCAACCCTGCCCAGGCTGGGAGCAAATCCAGCATTGCGTTCAGTCAAACGGTGACACTTTACACAACCGGCACCGTTCGCATGCTTGAACAGTATTTCCCCGCGTAGAACATCAGCCTGTTCAACCAGTTGCAACGTGGATTCCAACATCTGTGACCGGGACTCCGACTCCTCTCGTTTCTGCAACAGCCGCGGCTGGAGCAGTACCACATAATTCGCGCAGGGCGATTTACGTTTCCCATCCGTATTACCACCCAGAACAATCGCACCAGCTGCATGATCACGAGAATAAATCTGCATCGTACAATCATCCGTGACCAGTTGCTGATCCGTGGGACGATAGTTTTCCCGAATCCATTTCGGGGGAACAGGCTGACGTGTATCTACTGCAACCATCACTCGCAGTGGTACCGGGGAATCGAATTTCAGCCACTCTTTCCCACGCGATTGATCATCATCATTGGCTGTTTGAATGAAGTCAGCCCCAATCAGGTCATCCGGTATTTCTCGAAATCGATAACGTCGATCACTATACACCGCCGCGCCACGCACAAGGCCGCTTGCCCGCAGACGATACGCCCCGTTGCTTTTTGAACGGATGTTGTGCGCCACTGAAACCCCAGGAATCGTGTCGAGAGTGGCAACCAGCCCACGATTGGACATCCGCAAGTCAGAAGTCCCCCCAAGTGGCCTTCCCTTGACGATCAACTTTTCACCACCGTCGGCAACCTTGGCAAGCCAAGCAGCGGCAAGTGTTCGATTATCTTCGTTGCTGTCGTTCAACACGTCCCGCACTTCCGACTCACTGAGTTGATGTGATTCGAGCAACGCCAATAATGCTCCACGACGAACAGCATCACGGGAATCGCCCTGCAGCGTTCGCAGTTCCTCTTGCGTACATAACGCTTGAAGCGTCTTCCATGCGACGTAGTAAACAGCCAGATCCTGTTCTTTCGTAATCGCCTCCAACAACTGCGGAACATGCTGACGCTGCTTTGTCTTAATCAATGCCTGAACCGCTTCGAAGCGAATTCGGGAGTGCATGTCATTCAAAGCAGCGAGGACGCCAACCGGAAGAGAGCGTGGCGTTTTTGCCTCGCGAGCTCGAAATGCCAAAATACGGATTGCCTGCAATCTCCTGTTGAAATCACCGGAGACGTCGCTTTGACTTTCATGTTTCAGCATTTGCTCGAACACAACATCAAGGCTTGGTTGGTCCACGCCAATTCGCCCCAGTGCCCACAGTGTCCATGTTTGCTGCATTTCTGTGAGTGACATGGATTTCAAAATCTGATGCAATTCTTCAGTAACAACAGCTCCACGGCGCACCAGCTCATCCTGCGCATCAATCCGATGCACCGGCAACGGAGATGCGAATTGCGTGACGAGTTCCCTGACCGATTTTTCTCTCAACGGAACCGACTGATCTGCTTCACGATCACCTGCGGCCTTCTCCATGGCAACACGGTAGACACGGCCTTCGTTCACCAATTTTCCGTCTTTCCATTCTGCCCCATATCCCCGACTCCACCCAAGAATCCATAAAGCACCATCCGGTCCGACTTCCATGTCAGTGGGACGGAACAGGGAATCCCCACCGACGATGAACGGCTCCCAATCACCTGACGCTGGCCGCATCAAAGCGCCATCCCACTCTGGTCGCCACACATAGGTAGTCTTGTTCAACCAATCATTAATAAAAAACGCATCTCGATATTGGAGCGGAAATTTCAACCCGTCACCAAAAACAATCCCAGTTCCAGACCCTTCAAAAAGAGGACCGCTCACGGGTGCCGATGGTGGATGTGGATCTGGCGTCCAATGCGCGCTCCACGGGTGATTCCAGCCAAAATGTGCTCCATAAAACGGCATGATGATTCGGTCACCACCGGTCTGATCATTGTCAGTGCCCAACCAGTTGAATTGACTGTCCATCGTTATGTCCCAAGGATTACGAAAACCCCGCGCGACAATCTCAAGATTGGTGCCGTCTTCGTTGCATCTCAAGACTCCTCCATCCAATCCCCAGTCATCGTTTGGATCATGAAAACTGCGTTGATAATTTTCTTTGCTGAAAACCTTGGGCTCGGGCATGTCCGGCGCATGGGCAGGACTTTCAACACCCCATAGCTCGCGGAATGGCTTCGGAGCAAGGCGATCAGGCAGGGTCAAACCCTTCGAGTTGCCCTTGCTCATGTACAGCTTGCCATCAGGAGCCCAATTCAACCCATGTAAGCCATGCTCAAGGTTTCCGAGATCCGTATACAGTCGAATGTATTGGTCAGCCTCATCGTCACCATCCAGATCGCGCACCACAGTCAAGTCAGGAGCATTCGCGATCCACAAATCATTTCCGTGCCAAGCCAAAGCCTGCACAGCATTGAAGCCCGTTGCAAACACCTTTTTCGTATCTGCCCTGCCATCGCCCGTGGTGTCAGACAAAATGACAACGCTGTCTCCGGGGGTTTCCGGAGTCGGCTTCCGGTATTGCGGTCCCATGCCGACAAACAGACGTCCTCGTGAATCGAAAGCCATCGAACAGGGCTGACGAACGAGCGGTTCGTTGGCAAACACGGTAACCTCAAAACCATCAGGCACCGTGGGTAACGAATCGCGATCAGCGTGACGATCATGAAAATCGTTTGCTGAAACATGAAAGGAACACGCGACACACGACAAAAAGCCTGACAAAAAGGCAATGCGTGCCATTGCCTTTCTGCATGCATCAGCACATCCCCGACCAGCAGTCCATGATCGGACAACTGACTCTCGAAATTCCACAAGAGAAACGCAGGCCATGAAACTAAAGAACGACATGATTCCAACCTCTGACAGGGACATCCTTCATTCGTAAGTTACCGCTGCCGTGGCATCAGCACCTTGCAACAGTTGACCGCCAACGGAAGTCGCCGAAACCATTGATAACTTATCACGTCAATCATAATACAAGTTGTGAAACTTGACAGACGCGGCAACCAAGGTCACTTCAAAAACAGGGCTGCTTTTCATTGCTTACACAACCACACTTGCAACGGTTGCGCTCCCAAAGGATGCAGGAATGATGAAATCCATGTTTGATGGGGGGCCAGAACAAAACACTTCTCGTGAATGATATTTGCAGTAGATCAAACCGATATGAAGTCCCGGGCAACCCAGGTGACCACAACTACGGGCGTCCAAAACTCTGATTAAACCAGGATTGGCTTGACGACCTCACCGTGGACATCCGTCAAACGGTAACGTCGTCCCTGGTGTCGATAAGTCAGTCGCTCATGATCGATTCCCAGCAGGTGCAGGATCGTGGCTTGCAAATCATGAACATGAACTCGATTCTCAGCGATGTTGTATCCATAGTCGTCAGTCTTTCCATGGCTGCTTCCTGGCTTGATCCCACCGCCGGCCATCCACATGGAATAACAACGCGGGTGATGATCGCGACCAAACTGATTGCCATTGAGTTGCCCCTGGCAATAATTCGTGCGACCAAATTCGCCTGCCCAGACGACCAGAGTATCGTCCAGCATTCCTCGCTGTTTCAAATCTTTAACCAGCGCCGCAGAGGCTTGATCTGTTTCGCGACACTGATTACGAAGTCCTCCCGGTAGACCACCATGCTGGTCCCAGCCGGGATGATAGAGCTGGATAAAACGCACACCACGTTCGGCAAGGCGACGCGCCAACAGACAGTTGGCGGTGTATGAACCGGGTTTGTTTACGTCGGGACCGTAGAGGTCCAAAGTCTCCTTGGACTCACCTGCAACATCAACCACCTCTGGTACAGAAGATTGCATTTTGAAGGCCAGTTCATACTGCGCGATTCGGGTTTCAAGCTGAGGGTCGGGCTGCTGATCCAATTGCAGGTTATGCAGCTCCTCCAAAGCATCGAGCATCCGCTTTCGACTCGCTGAATCGATTCCTTGAGGATTGTTCAGGTACAGAACGGGATCCTTGCCTGAACGAAATCGCACTCCCTGATGCTTGGCAGGAAGAAAACCACTGCCCCAAAGCCGGGACACCAACGGTTGTCCTCCCTTGTTCCTCGTCACCATAACAACAAATGATGGCAGGTTCTGATTCGCAGTTCCAAGACCATAGCTGAGCCATGCGCCCATGCTGGGCCGCCCTGGAAACTGTGATCCTGTTTGAATGAATGTTACCCCCGGCCCATGGTTAATCGCTTCGGTATACATCGAGTTCACAATACACATGTCATCGGCGATTCCCGCCGTGTGCGGCAACAACTCGCTCAGCCATTGTCCTGATTCACCATGCTGCGCAAACTTGAACGGCGAACCGACCAAAGGAAAACTCGACTGATTGCCACTCATGCCAGTAAGACGTTGCCCCTGCCGGACCGAATCTGGCAACTGCTGCCCATGGACTTTGTTCAAGTAGGGTTTGTGGTCCAACAAATCTATTTGCGATGGGCCGCCACTTTGAAACAAAAAGATGACACGTTTGGCTTTGGCCGCATGATGTGTTCCGGACAACGCACCGCCAGACAGATCCGCAACATTACCTCCTTGCGTCTCCCCCGCCTGCGTTTCCGAATGAAGCAAATCAGACAAGCCAATGGCACCCATCCCCATCCCGAAACCATGCAGGAATCGACGGCGCGACATACCCCATGCAGGGTCAAAGCCTGTGCATTTCAAATTCATCGTGTTCCTATCGTTTGGTGACGCATTCATCATGATTGATCAGAGTGTTGGCAACACTGGCCCAAGCTGCGATCGAAGCCAATGATTCGTTCGACACCGCATTGGCATGTGGCTCTACTCCTCCTGCTGACTCCCCGTTCAGATAAAACTGGATCTTGCCGGACTTGAAATCCGCCGTACATACCACATGTGTCCATTCGCCAGCCGCTGGTGCGCGATCAGCCATGACCACAGTGTCCCCGCAAATGAAACGCAAACCACCGTGCAAATCCAACAACAGGCCATCCGCTTTGCCCGGGGTGATTTTATCCCACAGACGTCCTCCACCAGCAGCGACTGGCCTGACCCAGGCTTCCAGCGTCAGTCCCTCGGAAAATTCCAATGCCGCAGTTTTTTGAAACGTCTCTGGTTCTCCCAAGGAAGGCAGGGAACTGGAAACCACCGGCTTCACCTCGCCGACAACCTTTCGATCACGTGGCAGCGCCGCAAGACTCTTGACCTGAGCCTCACTCATTGGGACCGCGAAAATACTTGCTCGACCAAATTTGCCTGCAAACTTCTCCTGCCCATTGGGGGTTGCACCTAAACGAAATTCGTGCGTGTTGGCTGGCAACCCAAACTCAACAGTTGACTTGCGATAATCGCCAAATTCTCCATTGGAAAGATACTCTCGAGCCGCTCCAGGATTGGCAAGAAAATGATCGCGTTGAGTTACATAGAGACGTTGAATGACCTCGCTTTCCTGTTGCCTGGGTTGGCGACTAGTCAGCATCCGAAACATGTCGTTGGCGATTGCTTCATCAGCATCTCTTCCATGCTGATCCAGTAATCGCTGGCCCAGCGCACGGCCCGCCTCAACAAACTGCGGTCCATTCAACATTGCCAACGCTTGCAGTGGTGACGAAGTACGTTCACGCTTGACGCGACAGACATCCCGTTTGGCAGCATCGAGTGCCATCATGACGGGCGCCGGTCCCGTGCGTTTCCAATAGGTGTAGAGTGACCTGCGATACAAACCCTCTCCCTTGTCGGGTGAGGACGGTTTGAAAGAGGCCGCCAGTTCATACGGTTTTACGGGTGGTCCACCGATCTTGTCCACCAACAAGCCACTAGCCGCCAAAACGTTGTCCCGCAACATTTCAGCAGGCCAACGATAAGAGGGCGCACGAGCCAGAAGTTCATTTTCCGGGTCCAGTTTCAACAATTGCTCAGACACGACACTCGATTGCCGATAAGCCGTCGACATCACCATCTGCTTCAACAACCGCTTCACATTCCAACCGTTCGCAACAAAATCGTTTGCCAGCCAGTCGAGCAACTCAGGATGGGTTGGCAATGCACCTTGCCTGCCAAAATCCTCTGGAGTACGGACAATCCCGTCACCAAAAATGAGTTGCCAATAATGGTTGACCGCGACTCGAGCAGTGAGAGGATGATCGGGATCCGTCATCCATTTTGCAAGGCCAAGCCGATTCTTGGGCAACGATGGATTCATGGCTGGCAGCACGTCAGGCGTGGCAGCCTGCACTTGTTCTAATCGGTGGCTGTATTCACCACGTTGTAGTACAAAGGATTCTTTGGGCTGTGGTAACTCACGCATCACCATGATCTCGGTCGCCCGATCAAGCGCAGTGCACAGCTGTGTTCTCACTGATGCCAACTTTTTTCGAAACTCAGCATGTTGGTCTGACGCATTTAACGTCATATGCTGGACCAGCATCCTTCTCTGCACACCAGAAATTTCTTCCTCACCTTTGAGTTTCTGCAGTTGGTCCAAGGTTTGTTGTTGATCATGTTTCAAGGCGATTTCCAAATCCGAAATCTGCCGATCAAAAATCTGAAACGATGAAACTTCTCCCTTAGTGAATCCACGATCTCGAAATCGTGCGCCGATGGCAATCGTGTTCCCTCCACCACCGGTAATATTTTTGGTCAACTTGTCCTTAACAAGATCGACCTCTGCACGTTTACCATCAATAAAAATTGAAATGCCATTGGCTGAACTGCTTCCGTCGTAAGTGACCGCCACATCAACCCAGCGGTTCACAGGAATCACTTGCCTGGTTTTGACACTGATGGCATTACCTGGCCAGAAGTGAATCAAGGACGCACTCAACTTGCCATCCTCAATCAACAACTGATAACCACGACTCCCGGCATCGGTCCACGCCCTTGAGCGATGAAAAACCACAGCACGCTGTTTTGCATCGGGGGTCTTCAATGACAGACTGACTGAAAACGCTGCATGACGTTTGAAGTTCCCTGTTTTCAGGGTAATCGCATCGTCACCGGTCAACTGGGCTGCAGGCTGACCACGCTG
The DNA here is from genome assembly GCA_964012125.1 of uncultured Rhodopirellula sp. GTDB lineage: Bacteria > Planctomycetota > Planctomycetia > Pirellulales > Pirellulaceae > Rubripirellula. The sequence goes on along the minus strand of CAXGRW010000022.1, from coordinate 3,606 downwards.
ATCGGTTGTTTTGGAATTGCGACCCCCGACAACATTAAAATCGACTGTTTCGATCGGGTCACTACCTTGGGCCTGTAAAGCAGCATCCACCAACTCAGTTTTTGACAAAGCGTCCAAGCTGGTTGTTTCCGGTTCTTTGATTGCTTCAAGCTGTGATTGCAATGTCCCAATCTGTTTCTTCTGTTCATCATTGAAGATTGCAAGAGTCGGCGTTGGAACCGAATTGGTGAAGTATGAATAGAGCCCTGATTCATCGATGTTGTTGAAGTACGAAAACAGCTGGTAATATTCTTTCTGTGATAGCGGATCGTACTTGTGATCATGACACCGAGCGCATTCAAGCGTGAGCCCCATGAAAGCAGTGGCAAAGGTCTGCGTTCTGTCCACGACATACTCAACGCGAAACTCTTCCTCAACACTGCCACCCTCAACTTTTTGAGGGTGCAAACGATTGAAGGTCGTCGCCAACACCTGGTCGTCCGATGCCTCCGGAAGCAAATCACCTGCCAGTTGTTCGATGACGAACTGATCATACGACATATTGGAATTGAAAGCGCGGATTACCCAGTCACGCCACGGCCAGACATACCGGTCACGGTCCACCTGATATCCGTAGGTATCGCTATACCGAGCAACATCCATCCAATCCGAGGCCATCCGCTGTCCATAATGATTCGAACGCATCAAGCGATCGACGAGTTTGCCAAAGGCCTCTGGAGAGTCATCACCCAAAAAGGCATCAATTTCACTCAGCGTCGGTGGCAGTCCGGTCAAATCCAGCGTCCCCCGCCGAATCAATTTTTCACGGGGTGCCAATGTTGAATACCCCAAGCCCCGTGACTCAAGCTTGGACAACACAAAGTTGTCAATCTGATTACTCACGCGTCCCTTGGCGATCACCTTTGGCAGATCAGGTTGCCCTCGTTTTTCGAAGGCCCAATGTTTTTTCCAGGTCGCACCCTGTGCGATCCATTCCGAGATCAGTTTTTTCTCTTCAGCTGAAACTGCAAGATTCGATTCCGGAGGCGGCATCACCTCATCGATATCATCGGAGAAGATACGGCTGACAAGTTCACTTGCGTCTGGTTTTCCGGGAACGATAACGTCAAACGCTTCCTCTTTCAGATCCAATCGCAGTTCGGCTTCACGTGTGCCGCTATCCGGACCATGACAAACATAACAACGATCAGAAAGGATCGGTCTAATATCGCGATCGAAATCGATTTTTCTCGGTGCCTGTTGCGCAAAGGCTAAACCCAGGAAACATTGAAAAAACAGTGCAGCGAGGAAGCTGATTTTTTGCATCGACTGTTGGATTCCGCTTAAAAAAACATGCCACTTCTACCGTGACGACACCAAGACCTGGGTCACCGAAATCTCGTTGGATGACAGTATTTCACCGAAGCAAGCAGACAGTCGATATCCAGATCTGTCCAGTATGACTGCCAATTCTCACAACGTCTTGTACTTTATCCGCTAATAATTGTACATCTGCCGCATTACGATCGAGTCCTGTACAACTCAAACATCGATTGAAAGAGAAACCGGATTGAGATATCAGGGTTCAACCAACGGTTGCTGGTAAGTTCCCCCAGCCGTGATGGACATCACACTCACCGCACCACGAGACCCCCAGTTTGGTTTTGCCACGAAGCAGATACCCGTAGGATAAGCAACTGTGAGTTCTGGGATTCTGAGGTCAGTCACCTACTGCTCCCCGACAACAATTTTTCTTGAAGCGTCAGCCGATTTTCAGTTCAAGGATGCGAAGGGAGAATCGTCGCTTCGAGATCAAGCCAGAATTTCTTGAACAACCTTGCCGGGTTGCCCATCTGTCAACGTCTGGTCGCGATTGCTGCGATTGAAGATCAGATCCTGATGATCAAGACCAAACAGATGCAACAGGGTGGCGTGGTAATCATAGTGGTTCACAACATTTTCAATCGCTTTGTGTCCCCATTCATCCGTCTTGCCGTGAACATGGCCAGCCTTGAACCCTCCACCTGCCAACCACATGCTGAATCCATAAGTATTGTGGTCCCGTCCGATTTTTGCTTTCCCGGCATCGTTTTGAACAACGGGCAGTCGTCCCATCTCGCCACCCCAATGCACAACCGTCGAATCAAGTAAACCACGTTGTTTGAGATCCTTGACTAGCGCGGCAGAAGGGCGATCAACTTTTTGGCAGGCAGCTGGAAGTCGACTGGCAATACTGCCGTGACTATCCCAAAGCTGGTTTGCGGTATACACCTGAACGAACCGCACCCCACGCTCAACCAACCTGCGAGCGATCAAACAACGACTCCCATAATCGGCAGTCGCTTTCTCATGCATGCCATACATTTCCTGAGTCTTCTTGCTTTCCTGACTCAAGTCGAGTGCTTCAGTAGCAGATGTTTGCATCCGGGCAGCTAGCTGATAACTGGCGATGCGAGCCTGGAGATCAGTACTGTCAGGATACCCCGTGAGATGATTCGCATTGAGTTGCTCGAGGTATTCGAGCGCCCGCCGTTGAGCCTTTCCCTTCAAATGGGAAGGAGGTGTCAAATCGAGAATGCGGGGTTCCCGTGGTCGAACCACCGTACCCTGATAAATTGATGGCAGCCAGCCGTTGGACCAATTCTCAACTCCCAGCACAGGCAATTGCCCAGGATCAATCAGCGACATGAAAGCAGGCAGACTACCGGACTCGCTGCCCAATCCATAAGTCAACCAGCTACCGAGTGAGGGTCGGCCTTCGGCCGTGCGTCCAGACTGCAATGCCCGAATCGATTGCCCATGATTATTCACGCCGGTATGCATCGATCGAATCAGGCAGATATCGTCTGCGATGGATCCGGTATGCGGAATCAGCTCGGACAGTTCCATCCCAGACTGTCCCTGAGGCTGAAATTTCCATGGACTGTGAAACACCTTGGAACTGGACTGCGCGGCATTGTCGTATTTGATCTCCCCAGGAAATTCTTTTCCATCGTACTTTGCCATTTCAGGCTTGGGGTCAAACATATCGTGATGGCTGGGCCCACCCTGCATCCACAACGAGATCATGGCTCGTGCTTTGGGCTCACCGGGAGGTACCTTGGGGGTCGTGTCGTGGACACGCTTTTGCAGATCGGGCTTCTTGACCTCCGCCATACTCCGGTTCTGGCTGATCAGCCACGCTAACGCGACACTGCTGACATTCATTGCGCCCGACGCCAGAAAATGACGACGTGAACCAGAGGTGCATTGTTTGGAGTGTCTCTTCATGGCCATCTCAATCAACAATCTTAATCAACGTAAAGAAACTCGTTTGACCCCATCAACATCTGGCACATCACCGCCAGTGCTTCAAGCTCAGCACTTTTAGCAGGCGGCTTCCCATCGGCAGCTTTGTAATCCGCCTGTTGTTCAAAGACCGATTGCTGTTCTGCAAGAAACCCTAATGTTGCTTCGCGTTCCAGTGCACTGGGATGACGGCTGTAAACCGCTTGCCATGCCGCGTCAATCCGCTCGGCCGGGTCCAATCCAAGTTGGGACAACTGCTCCGCAAAATGTCGCGAGTAAGTCAGTAGCAACTCACTGTTCATCATCAACAGTGACTGGGTAGAAGCGGTCGAGACGTTC
>CAXGRW010000021.1:0-19582 GCA_964012125.1 uncultured Rhodopirellula sp. | reverse complement strand
GATGGACAGTTGGCATGGGAGTCAGTTCAGGCATCGCGACCTGATTTGTTGGTAACCGATTTGCGCATGCCAGAATTGAATGGCTGCGAATTGATTGAGAAGGTTGTTCGAGAAGATCCAGATTTGCCTTGCATTGTTGTGACAGCGCGAGGTTCAGAGGGGTTAGCGGTTGATGCTCTGGCGGTTGGTGCAGTAAACTTCGTGCCAAAAAATTCGTTGCAGAAATTGCTGAATCATGTGGTACGTCAAACCCTGGCGATGGCCGAGGTCAACGCAATATTCCACAGGTTTTCCGGGCATTTGCAGAGCCCTGAATTCAGCGTTGAATTGCCTAATGATATAGCGGCGATCGAGCCCACAGTGCTGTACGTCATGCAGACACTGGCCGCTGCCACTGGCCTTTCCACCGTTCAGAGAATTCGCGTCGGGGCAGCACTCTCGAGCGCTCTTTTCAATGCAATGTGTTATGGCAATCTGGAGATCAAGGATGAGGATACAGTAGTCAGTCGCATGTTCGCCGGGGACGAGTGCAACAATGCTGAGTTGCGAAAGCGAGCAACACAAAAACCGTACTGTGACCGAAAGGTGTTGTTAAGAGTCTCCGTCAGCACTGTCGACACGCGCTTTTTCATTTCGCATGATGGCCCCGGCCGATTGACCCGATTGACACCAGCACCTGGGACTTCGGAGTCGTTTGAAATCGAGCAGTGCCGTGGTTTTGTGTTGATGACAAGCTTCATGGATGACATCATTTTTCAATCGGGCAACAGCAGTGTTGTTCTTGTTAAGTCTGAATCTGAACTCAGCTAGCCTGGCTCGTGCATGGTGCGGTACGTGTCCAAATGCAGGTAAAATGCGACTAAGTTTGTCGCGGCTGCACAACGACCTTCATCTGATTGGGGTCACCTGCATGAAGTCTCTCGAACCATTTCGGGCCATCGCTAAGTGGGATCGTTGCAGTGATCAGCGGCTTGACATTGATGATGCCTCGATCCATCAAGTCGATGCACTGAGGGTATTCGCCGTTGCAACCACAGGTACCATGAAGCGAGATTTCCCGTGTTACGACTGATTGCAGCGGCAAGTCGATGGTTGGCGAGACGTTACCCACCAACGTCACGTTGCCGCCCTTGCGCACACATTCGATTGCTGTTTGGACTGTTGGTGTCGCACCAACGACTTCAAACGCCACATCGGCACCGCGACCGTCCGTCAGCTTTATGACCTCATCAGCAGCATTGCACTGGTCACCACGGATTATTTCGTCGGCGCCGAGTTGTTTTGCGACCTCGAGGCGTTTTTCGTTCAAGTCAATTGCGATGATACGCGAAGCGCCCGCAGCGCGAGCCGCTTGAAGAGTCAGCAGACCAATCATCCCCGCGCCAACAACGACAGCTGTGTCACCGAGGGAGATTGGAGTGACATTGGCAGCATGGACTGCTACGGAAACAGCTTCAACAAGGGCAGCCTCTTCAAATGGCAAGCTATCAGGTAGTTGGTAGACAATTCTTCGTGGCACACTGATTCGCTCAGCAAACGCACCATGCCGGCGGTACTCTTCGCACGAAACGCCGAGTACCATACGGTTGTCGCAGAGGTTTCCACTTCCTTGTCGGCAAAAGTCACATTGTCCGCATGAAACCATGGAATCAAAGGTGACGCGGGTACCATCGGGGAGATCTGATACATTTGCACCTGTACTCACGACAATTCCTGACGCCTCGTGTCCCATGACCAGGGGTGGAATGCGTCGACCAGTGCTACCGTCAAATCCGTGAATGTCACTGCCGCAAATGCCACAAGCTTCCACCTGAATTAGGACATCATCCGGTCCCACTTCAGGCTCGTTAACTTCCGTGACTTCCATTTGTTCGTAGGCGGTCAGCAACATCGCTTTCATCTTGGTCACTCTTCCTTCTTAGGCGAGGTTTTCGTTGAGTCTTACTTTCAATATGTTGTCAGGTAAGGGCAGTTTAGCACAGGTGACAACAACACAAGTGACAACAACGTGATGGATGATGAAACACTCACTGCCTACCATGAGTCTGGGCATGCAGTGATTGCCTATGCGTTGGGTGGGACAGTGCAGGGCATGCAGCTTGGTGGTGAAGCAGATGATTGGCTACCGGCTCGCTTTGGGGAGTGTCGGATTCAGTGGGGACGGGTTGATCCTGATCTTGATTGGCAGCGAAAACGAGAGATCTTAACAATACTCGCTGGTCCAGTAGCTGAGATGGTCTATCGGGACGAGCCCTTTCACCCCGCGCTCTACGGGCCTTGGAAGCACGACTGGGCGCAGGCTTGGCGAACAGCAACACCGATGTGGGCTGATGAGAGGCAACGGATGGCTGCGTTGGAGAAGATCATGGTGGAGCTGAGGCGACAGGTGCAGTTGGATCGAGTTTGGGCCGCCATTGCGGCACTGGCCGACGAATTGGTCGCGCATGAAATGCTGGAAGAAGAGTGTGTCGAGGATATCCTTGGATTCTGGGTTCGCTAGCTAGCCAGTTCAGCAGGTGTCAAAGCTTGCCACTGATTCGGGCGAGTTCGCTGGAATGGCACATGACGTTCATCATGCTGAGGTCCCCTTGAGGCTCCGCGCACCGCGTTTCCGAATGATGGCAGGGTAGGATGCGTTGGGGGAAAATGAGCCTATTCTTCATTCGCACTTTCGGATCCGGTTGTTTTCTCAGTGTTTGCTTGTCGGCGTGCACGTTGAATCAATCGATTCAGTTGCAGACGCATGACAGGTGAGTCAGGGCTTCGCTTGATAGCGCGCTGCAGACCTTCGATGGCTTGTTTCAGATAATTCCGTGCAGCAATGTGGTCACCCTGTTTTCCTTTTAATTCCGCAAGCGATTCAAGCGTGTCGCTATGACGACGTTCATACAGAAGAACGTTGGGTGAGGTTTGGATCAGGGACTCATAGATTTGAAGAACTTCCTTCCACGTATCTTCGGCAGCTCTGTATTTTGCAGTTCGCATTTGGCGTTCGGCAAGAGTAGCCCGGATGGAAGCATGCAATGCCTTTACATGAGGGAGGTCGGGTGATGTTTCCAAGAGCTTCTGACACAATTCATGTGCCTCAACCGACCGGCGAACCTGATCCATATTAAAAGTTTCAGTACTGCAAAGTGTCAACGCAAGCTCATATCGAATCGCATCCAAGGTTGGATTTGCATTGAGCAGCCCGCGGAATAAATCTATCGATCGCTGAATTGAATTTTCGGCCAAGGTGCGGTGTCTGGCGAGTGAAGCGGTCACTGCTTTGTCTCGATAGGCTCTAGCAAGTTCCACCTGATACAGCTGGTTCTCTGGGTATTCGTCAGTCAACTTTGCCAAGACGTCAATGGATTCTCGAAGTACAGCTTGAGCTCTGTCAATTCCTGGCTTGGGTTCGGTCAAACGCACTCTTCGCGCGAGCCAATTTCGACCCGCGCCCTGATTTGGACTTGGTTCATCGATGCCAATCCGTGTTGCATGTGATGCCACCAGACGATTTGCAATTGCATACTGGAAACGTCCTTCTGCGGTGGCCATAACATCAGGACAGGATTGCAATAAACGCTTTGTTCTGAAAAAGATGTTGTCTGCGTGTTTAAGTCTTCCACGCAGACCGGTGATCAGAGCCAGTTCATTGAGGATCGCGGCTTGAGCAACGATATGTGCCGGTTCAAGCGGGTCACATGCTGCCAATTCGCGAGTTCTGTTGAGTGATTCATTGAAGGCTAGTTCTGCCTTGTGCAAATCACCAAGCCTCATGCTGATATCACCTGCATATTTGGATGCAATCGCGGACTCAGCAAGTAGATCTTTGCTGTTGTTGCGACCTAATTCATCAAAGAAGCCAAGTAGAGAATTAAGCAACTCGGCATCTTCAGCCGAGACATTTGGTGAGGTGGTATCGGTCACTTCTGCCAGAAATTCTGCACCCGTCTCAATTCCACGGCGGGATATGTTCTCCATCACTTCATTGAGTGCTTTCACGGCGACCTGCAGGTTTTTCTCTGCAAGTACTTTTTGTCCATCTGCTTCATTTTTTGCAGCCGTTTCCAGTGCCAGTGACGTAATCGAAGCTTGTTCAGAGGCCTTTGCTCGGCCAAGTGCCTGCTTGGTTTGCCAGAAGCCAAAAGCGGAGACACCAGCCAAGGCACCCAGCAATACGAAAGTCGTAATTGTGAGGGCAGCAACTGTAGGCTCGCGACGGGACCAACGAATCATCCGTTCGACGGGATTGGTTTTTCGAGCCGCGATGGGAAGATCCGCAATAAAGCAATTCAGGTCGTCCCTCAGTTCGCCGGCGTTTGTGTAGCGATCCTTCGGGTCATGCGACAACGCTTTCAGTAGAATCGTTTCCAAATCTTGCGCAATACTTGGATTTAGTTTGCGAGGGCGTACGGTCACACCACGGGTGGCTTGACGGATAATGTCTGCCGTTCCATTACCTTCAATCGCTGGCTTTAGCGTTAGAAGCTCATAGAGTGTTAGGCCCAAGGCGTAGACCTCACTACGTATGTCATAGTCACCTTCAAACGACTCGGGTGGCATGTATTGAGGAGTGCCGACGATGTCTCCAGTTGCAGTGACTGCGTTTTGCTCAGCAAGTTTGGCTAGGCCAAAGTCAGCAATCCAGAGTGTATTGTTCCTGTCGAGCAGTAGGTTTGCTGGCTTGATGTCACGATGTAGCACACCCTGTGAGTGCGCGTAGTGCAATGCATCAGCTGCGGATATGCCCAAGTTTGCTACCCAGCGCTGGTACCTCGGCGTGTCTTTCACCGTTGATGGGTCTACACCTGGTTGTTGTAGCACATCTTCTTCGATTTCTCCGTCGGTTGTTCCACCGGTGTTTGCATCAGTGTTTACGCCAGTGAATGTGTTGGCAGAGTAAAGGTCGACCGTTGGGGCGGCAGGAGACCGATCTTGGTCGAGAGACGTCAGCCATTGATGCAAGCTCATCCCATCGATGTAGTCCATGACGTAATAGTGATGCTCGCCACTAGTACCCACACCGAAGACCGGAACAATGTTCGTGTGTCGCAGTTTTGCTGCAGCGCGCGCCTCCCGGCGAAACCTAATCAGATGCTTGGATTCACCAAGAAGATTATTCGCCAGTACTTTGATCGCTACCTTGCGGCTCAGTGGTTCATGGATAGCTTCAAATACGATGCCCATACCTCCACGCCCAATTTCACGAATGATTTTGTAATCGTCGAGTTCTGTGAATGTGGTGTGTCTTGCGGATGGGTCTGATACCGCATGCTTTGATTGCTTGAATGTCTCGATGAGTGAGATCGATTCCAGCAATTCGCGAATTTCATCGGCATTTTTAGGATACATATTCAGGTACATATCGATGTTTGGATAGGCGCCTCCTCGTATCGCTTCGGCGAATTGTTCTCCAATCTTATCGAGGTCAAAGTGGTTGGCTTTTGTTGGAGCGGGCGATTGCTTTGGTTTTACATTGTCGTCATGGTGAGTTTGATCGTCCTGGTTCATGCTTCACCTCCATGTTGTGAGTCCTCAAATTTGGACATCAATTGAGAAAGGCGACTCATTGCTCTGAGGTAGCGTTTGCTTGCTGCCGAGGGTTGCAAGTTCAAAACACTGGCAGTTTCAATATTTGTTAGTTCTTCAAAATGTCGCAGGGCAATCACTTCACGGTCGGTCTCGTCCATTTCATTCAGCGATGATTCCAAAAGAGCAATCGTTTCGGCTCGTGCGACAACTTCACTAGCTGCGGTGATTGATCCAGCTAACTGGACAGCCAGAGCCATGGAAGTCTGTGCGGATGCTTGGTATGGCTGTAGGCCCATCTCTTTTCGGGCATCTCTTTTCTCTGCCTTTAAGTGCTGCCGATGGATATCCACCAACTGCTGTTTCGCCAGCAGACGTAGCCAGAGGAAAGCAGACATTTCTGTTTGCTGTGAAAAGTGCGGGAGCCGTTTTGCTGCGGCGATGTAGGTGTCTTGCAAAATATCCGAATCCGAAACTCTCGCTGCGATTCGGTAGTCAATTCGAAATTGGATGATGCGACGAAGACGCTCTCGGTAGTCAGCAAAAATGGTCGCGAGAGCATCCTTGCTTCCCTGTCTCATTCGTGCTGTGAGCTCAGTTTCGACGCCAATTGAGGTATCGGACATAGATTGCCACCAGAGATTAGTAGAAAAGACAGGCAGATCCGCTTCTGTTTAATACCGCGAGATCGGGTCAGGTTTCGGATTTAAATGGCACGAAGTACCCGTGAATATCTAAGGAATTAATTTTTATGAGAAAGTTGACGATTCTCAGTCCTCAACGGGCCACGCCGGCCGTTTCACTAATCGCGGGGCTGGTCAGACAATTCGATTTTTTGGAACAAAGAGTCATCTAATGAAGATTTGCAAAACGGCATCAGCATGCTTGGTCATCGGAATTTTGGCACCGATGGTCTATGCCGTGGAAAAGCCGCAAAGAGCGAAACGCGCCGCAATAGACAGTAAAAAAGGGGGAGCAGCCGTGCGAGAACCAGCAGATATCGCATCGAAAATGTTGTCAGAATTTGACAGTGATGAGGATGGCAGGCTGAATCTAAGGGAGCTAACGGCGATGTTTGAGGGGATGCGGGGTCGGTTGCAACAAGCCAGAAATGGGCAGAGCAGGGCAGGACAGGGCAAATCGAAGGCTGGTCGGCGCGGCTTGGGAGCAGAAAGTGGCCGACAGCAACCCTTGAAAGGGCGTTCGAACGGGCCCAAATCAGTGGGGGTATCGTCTGATGAGTCAAACAACCTTCAGAGGCGACCCGCTGCGAAGTCGCCGAAACAGCGAGCTCGAGGGCAAAGTGGTGATCCAGCACCAGGGCAACGTCCTGGTGGGGTCCGCCCAGAACCGAACGCTGCACAATGAGGTCGTCCTCGCCCGTTATTCTGAGGTACCTTTCAATGGACACTCCGTCTGTCTCAGGCCGATCATTTTGGATGCCAGCCATGATTTCCATACGCCCAGTGCTGCTGATTCTTTTCACGATTGCCGTCGTGCCGACCTACGGACAGCAATTGACGCCAGATGAACTGAAGTTCTTCGAGGCTAAAATTCGGCCAGTACTCATCCGAGAGTGTTATGGGTGTCACTCAAATCAAGCCGGGAATGTCCGCGGTGGTCTGCGGCTTGATACTCGAGAAGTGATGTTGATTGGTGGCAGCAGCGGACCTGCTATTGTGCCAGGCGATGTTGAGGAAAGTTTGCTTTTCAATGCGATGGTGCATGAGGATTTTATCATGCCACCAAAACGCAAACTTTCAGATAGCGTCATTAACGATTTTCGCGAATGGATCGAGATGGGGGCGCCGGATCCACGGGTAAACAAAATTTCAAAAGTTCAATCATCGATCACTGATGAAGACATTGCTAACGCACGAGAAAATTTTTGGGCATACCAATCTCCTGAAAAAGAACAAACCCCAAGTGTTCGCAATGCAGAGTGGCCTGCAACGTTCATTGATAATTTCATTCTGGCGGGGTTGGAACAGGCAGGTATTGAGCCTGCACAGGATGCAGAGTCCTACAAGGTCTTACGTCGACTTTGTTTTGATTTGATCGGGCTGCCGCCGACTCCTCAACAAATCGAGTACTTTGAAGCGAAATGGAAATCGAGTCCTGAGCAAGCGATCACGCATGTTGTTGATAGCCTGTTGAAATCAGAGCAATTTGGCGAACGTTGGGGCAGGCATTGGCTGGACGTTGCTCGATTTGCTGAATCGACTGGGCGTGAGGTAAATCAAACGTACCCCCACGCATGGCGGTATCGTGATTATGTCATCGATTCTTTTAATCAAGACAAACCTTTCAATCAATTTGTGAGGGAGCAGATTGCGGGAGATTTATTGCCAGCCAAGAGCGATGAGCAGTGGACCTCAAATCTTGTTGCCACCACATTCTTGGCGATGGGACCAAAGAATGTAAATGAGAGGAATCGGGTTCAGTTCGCGGCGGATCAGATTGATGAGCAGATTGACGCTACCACAAGAGTCTTTTTGGGTGCCTCAGTGGCGTGCGCACGCTGTCATGACCACAAGTTCGATGCGATCCCGCAAACAGACTATTACGCGTTGGCAGGTGTCTTTGCGAATGCGAATACCTATTGGGGTTCGCCGCCATCGGAGTTTGGAACCTTTAGCACCGCCCAAGCCAGACGACAAAGCAGTTTGCTGTTGTTGCCAATCGAGGATCCAAATCCCTACGACCAACGCTACAGCACGAAAGAGTTAGCGGACCTCCGTGCAGACATTACTTCTACGATTGAAGAAGCATCCCAGTCGCGTCGCGATCGAGCTGCAGGAAAAATTGAGGCACAGGACGCTGTCCGCAACCGACAGCGAGCCGCGAATCGATTGGCGACGTTGTCAACCAAGTTAGCAGTAGTGGATGAAAATGGTGAGCCACACAGTTACTGCATGGGAGTGCAGGAGAAACGTGAACCGACAGATGTGAAGCTCTTAGTTCGGGGTGAAATAGATCAGCCTGCACAAACGGTTGCGAGAGGTTTCCCCCAGGTTTTATGTGCTTCACCAGCCCGCATTTCAAATGATTCGAGTGGCAGGCTTGAATTTGCAAATTGGCTTGGCAGTGATGAGAATCCGCTGACAGCTCGAGTAATGGTCAATCGCATTTGGCAACACATGATCGGTCAAGGCATTGTGACTTCGACTGAGAATTTTGGTGTGACTGGCCAAACGCCGAGTCATCCAGCATTGCTTGATCATTTGGCGGTCGAGTTCATGGAATCTGGTTGGTCCGTAAAAAGTTTGATCCGCCAGATAGCGACTTCAAGGGTCTATCGCATGAGCACCGCTTATGACGAGCAGCACCATGAATATGATCCGGGGAACGCGTTGCTGTGGCGGGCCAATCCCAAGCGACTCGATGCAGAGGCGATTCGCGACGCAATGTTGAGCATTAGCGGCGAAATGGATTTTGATCGTCCGCGTGGATCAGAGGTTGCCAAGGCCGGCTATGTGCGGGTGCGAGATGGTTCACTGAGCGACCCGCGAGTGAATGCACGGGAAGTCGTCGAGCTGGCAAAGAAAAATGTGATGAATGCTTTGCAGAATGAACGCAGATCACGCGGTGGTGGGAATTCACGCTTGAACAACTTTCGCAAAGGCATGGGAAGACCGGGTTTGGGGGCATCCGAACGACAAATGAAATCCAATCCGCAAAACGGTGTCCCGCGTGGTCGCTCGAATCTTCCCATGATGCAGCGTAATGGGCGATTCAGCATGGACGGTGCGACGAGTAGCCAGAAAGCGATGCTTGAGGCCGCAGTACGAGAAGCGACTTCGTTAGTTGGTAGTGGACTGGATATGGAACATGCCAAGTATCGCAGTGTTTATTTGCCAATTGTCCGTGATCAGGCTCCCCGCTCTTTGGATGTCTTTGATTTCGCTGACGCTAGTACGGTCACTGGGGTGCGTGAGTCATCGAATACGGCAAACCAGGCACTTTACATGATGAACAATCCATTTGTGATCAGACAAAGCCAAGGCTTTGCAAGTCGAGTGAAACAGATTGATGGAAACGTAACTGATCAACTCGAATTCGTGTTCTTGCTTGCCTACGGACGTCCTCCCACATCGGGCGAACGGCGGGCGAGCGAGTCACTTGTGAGATCGTACGGGGGGCAGGCACGTTCCTTGAGTGATTCAACTCTATCTGTTCTGTGTCAGAGTTTATTTGCATCAGCCGAATTTCGTTATGTCGACTGATGATCTTTTGGGCTCGTATAAAAGTCCTGTCAGGGAAACACTGTTGGAATCATTGCCATGCACTCTCGTCGAAATTTGCTAAAATCTGTTTCTGCTGGATTTGGTTATCTTGCGTTCGCTGATTTAGCGAATCGCGTGAAGGCCGAAGAACAGGCCAATCTGACTCCACTTGCACCGAAATCGTCGCATTTTGCACCTCGTGCCAAGCGAGTGATTTTCCTCTGCATGCAAGGCGGCCCCTCGCACGTTGACACCTTTGACTACAAGCCACACTTGGCAAAAGATCATGGAAAACGGGGCAAGTATGGTGGCTCACTTTTAAAGTCGCCTTGGCAATTCAGGCAGCGAGGTGAAAGCGGATTGTGGATTTCGGACGTTTTTCCAGAAGTGGCAAAACAGGCAGATGATCTATGTCTGATTCGATCAATGCAGTGTGATCAGCCTGTGCATCCCGGTGCGATGACGCAAATGCATACGGGGACCGCCCAGTTCATTCGTCCCTCTTTAGGGGCGTGGACGCTCTATGGACTGGGGACCGAAAATAACAGCTTGCCTGGATTCGTATCTCTCAGTCCTCCATCGGGGACATCTCGAAATTACGGCAGTTCTTTTCTGCCTGCGATTTACGGAGGAACAAAAGTGGGACGCAGTGGGCGTAGTTTGCCGAGGTTCAGTCGAGGCGGGAGTGGTGAGTCAGTTCCTGATATCAAGAATCCGAATCTCTCGGATAAACAACAGCGGAGGCAGTTGGACTACATCCAGTCACTGAATCGGGGCAAGCTGCAAAGAGAGAAGTACCATCCAGGTGTTGAGGGGGTTATCGAATCCTATGAGCTTGCATTTCGCATGCAGGACGCGATGCCGGAATTAATGGATACCTCGGGGGAAAGTGAAAAGACGCTCGCGATGTATGGGGTCAGTGAAACGACAACGTCCAATTTTGGCAAGCAGTGCCTGTTGGCGCGACGTTTCATCGAGGCAGGTGTGCGATTCGTTGAGGTCACACATGGAAATTGGGATCAGCATGTCAATTTGACAACAGATCACAAAGCTCGTGCCGAAGCATGTGATCTGCCCATTGCCGGGCTCTTACGCGATTTGAAACAGCGCGACTTATTAAAGGATACTCTGGTAATTTGGGGAGGAGAATTTGGACGGACACCGGCGGCACAGGGTGGTGATGGTCGTAATCACAATAACAAAGGCTATACGACATGGATGGCTGGTGGGGGTGTCAAAGGTGGCTTTAGCTATGGAGCAACGGATGAGCATGGTTATGAAGCCGTCGAAAACAAATGCCATATACACGATTGGCATGCAACCATTTTGCATCTGTTGGGACTCGATCACGAGCAACTGACGTATCGGTATGCGGGCCGTGACTTTCGTCTTACAGACGTTCATGGCAATATTGCCACTGATATTCTTGCTTGACGCCGCGTTTCTGAAGACGAATGGTCAGCTAGCCCATGATTGTGATTGTTTATTTGATCATTAGCGGGTCTGGATTTTTATTGCCTTGACCAACCCTTTAAATTGGGCATGCGTAGATTCATTCACTTTCGGAATGATCAAGAAAATAGGCTCTCGTGGAATAAGCAGCTGACCTTTCTGTGTTTTATAGGTCCTCAGTTTGCCGAAGGGCCAATGATAAGTGCCCGCAGGAGTATTGATGATGACGGAATCTTCATTCATCGTGATGGAGCATACTGCTCCATCTTCCATTCCATGTCGTTTCAGGTTTTTACGAATTTCAATTTTGGCATGGTGCACCAAAGCCAGGTAGGCAGTGCTCGCCGTAACCATTGTCCCGATCAGTGCAGTGAAGAACGAAAGCGTACCGGAGTACATGGCGACGATAAAAATCACAGTACTAATTGTGATGATCAACATCGAACCGAGCATTAAACGTTTAGAGTTGGATTGGATTAGATACTTCGCTTCGCTATGTCGAAGAAGACGTTGCGTTAGGCGGAATTGTATCTCGGATACCGTATCCGCATTTTTCTCAGATACTGCGACGGTTGGCCGATAGGGATTGATGGAATCCAGTGTCATAACGATTGGGTTACAGCGAGTTAAGGCCTCACGAGCAAACTATGCAGATCAAGGTGAGTTTGAAAACCTTGTTTGCTAATCCTGCGAGCGAAGCTGTGTCGCAGTGGACAAAAGTTTTTCTATCGGACACGACACTGCAAGCAGGTGTTTTTGTTTGTTTTAGCATTCGCCTGTGGGCGTTTTTCTTTGGCTCACCACGCATGAAATGGCCATGGACCTTCACCAGTCTCACCGGGAGGAACCTCGATAAATCCATCACTATTGCCAAGGGAGACCAAGTCTCCTGAGCCTTGTGTGATGACTGGTTCGGCCACTCCACTGTCCACTAATTTTACCAAGCGTAGCCACGTCAACGGTATTGATTTTTGACCCCCATTCTTCAACTGCACTGAGGGCACTTTCGGCAGCCAGTTGTTTTTTCCCGCCATGGTTGCAAGTAGAGGTATACCGAGTCTTTGGCATCCTATCGTAGCGCTGACTGGATTGCCTGGTAATCCCAATAAAAGTTTTCCATTATTTGTTGCAGCGCCCAAGACGGGCTTACCCGGGCGGATCGGTAAGCCATGGAAAACAATATCTCCACCCAAACCCTTGATCACGTCGGGAACGTAGTCGTAGTCGCCCATCGATACCCCGCCAGTTATCAGGATGGCATCTGAGGTTTTTAGGCGATCAGTGAGCGTATCATGAAGTTGTTTTTGGTCATCGATGCAGTGTTCGACTGAGACGATAGAGATCCAGTTGTGTGCGGTGAGTAGAGTTGCGATTGCTTCGCGATTACTATTTCGCAGTTGCCATGGCATGGGAGTTTCTTGTTGAAAGTTCCCGACCTCATCTCCCGTGGTCAGAATGGTGACTCGAACAGGCCGGAAAACATCAACTGTTGAGCATCCAAAGTTCGCCATGGTGGCTTTGTGGGCGCCATTGATCTCGATACCGGGTTGGAGGACGGTTGAACCTTTCTCGGCATTTTCGCCGGCGCGACGAATGTGTTGCCCTCTGTATATTTCAGTTGGATCCAGTTTGAGTCGGATCTCCGACCCTAATTCCTCAGTGTCTTCCCGTTTGATAACCGCGTCACAACCTTGCGGCACAATCGCACCCGTGAATATCCTTAAAACGCCATCTGACGGCATTTCTGGAGCGGGTGAACCTGCAGCAGATTCACCGAGGATCGGTAACGTTTTTTTCTGACGTGCCTCTTTCATGCGAATGGCATAGCCATCCATAGCTGATACATCAGCAGCAGGGCTGTCCCGATCAGCGGTCACGCTGCCCGCTAACACTCGACCTTGGTGTGCACTATCAAGTGACTCGGTTGCCACTGGGTGCAGCTTCTCTGAAAGTGCTAGTAAAGCTTCGTTGGGGAATTCAAATTTCATGGCTCGAGCATTCGATCTGGTCGGGATTGCGACAGGATTGCACAATGGCGATGCGAAACTTAAGGAATACTGCCAATCGGTACAAGCGTTACATCACGCACAGATGTGCTTTGCGTCCTGATCTGGAATGCAAATTATGGAGGATAGTCACCCCCCGGGTGGTGATATTTGCGTAGCGTCTAGGCTGCCTAGTTAACTTTTCCATGTTCTTCCGCTATCCACTTTATTTTCCACGATCAAGGCAAACCACGCGTGAGCATGAGACGCAAAGTCATGGGGCAGTTGTTTGACGGATCGCCAGACCGCCGAATGGTTGAAGTGATGAAGTGACCTCAAGTCACATTTGTTTGGGAGTGTCCGAACGCGAAGGCGCACGTGTAGTTGTGCGACCAAACGCAGACATCACTGATGTAATGCAATGAATGCTTGAGGAGCTACTGACATTGGAAAGCGAAGATCCGGTCATCGAAACTGAGCCTGATTCATTCGAATCAGCTGAACCGGGTACCGCCATTACTGTTCGTGTACGGGCTGGAATCAATTCAGTCAGCTGGATTCCGGGGTGTTTTAATTTCGCAGTCGATGAAATAGTAGCCGAAACGTGCATGCTTCGTGAGTAAACGCAGTGATGAAGAGTTGTTGTCAGATTCCGGTCAGGTCTTCAGGGCGATTGATGTTTTGGCAATGTGCCTCATCCAATGCGATTTGAGTCGCGTCCTGTTTTTTGATCCAACGCATTAGACTGGAGTCTGTTTTTGCGTGTAGAGAAATTGCGTTGTGGAGGCGAAGGGGATAGATGCCCACCAACGGCTGTGTTTTTCGTTCTGGCCCACTGACAGCATAAGTGAGGTCATTTGTGATTTGCCAACTGAGGATAAGTTCGCGAAGATCATCCGTGGTGAGATGTGGCATGTCTACGGGCGTCACGAGGCATGCATGGTGCTTTCGGTTCCTGACTATTGGGTTAGCTGCATAATGAAGAGCCTGCAGGACACCAAAGATTGGCCCTTGATTTGGGATCAGGTCTGGCAATGCGACGAGATGGGTCCTTGAATTTGATCTTCCCGCAAGGCAGACCTCATCGCAGATCGGCTTTAGCCTCTCGACAGCGTGCTCAATGAAGGTCAGGCCATTCTGATGGTGGATCATCGATTTATCGCGTCCCATGCGATTCGAATTTCCGCCGCACAAAACGACGCCCAGAATCGATTGCATGGTGATGCTAACTATCGGACTTTTTGGAAGTGATCGACTCAACCCATGACTTTGATCGCATCATGGATGGAAACCCAAGGGTGGGAGCAGTGAGAATAGAAACATGGGTTAAGTCTTCGGGTTGGCACCCTGCTTCCAACGCCTTGCGGCAGTGGGAATGAGACGCACCTTCCAAACCAGCACCCAGCGAGATGGCTAATTTTACCAATGCTATTTCTCGTGCAGATAACGGGCCCGCATCCTTGGCTGCTTTTCCAAAGGATTCGTATGCCTCCATCAATTCGGGATGCGACTGGTGCATCTGTTGATAACGTTTTGGAATCATTGTTCTGCTTTCACTAATGCTTCGACTAATGCTTCGATAGTGTAGGGACTCGCCTCTGCCTTAATTGGATAGCCAAGTTCGTTGAGCTTTTGTGACGTGATGGGACTGAGACTGGCAATTTTCATATCATTCATTGAGTTGGAAAACATGCAGTGCAAACTTTCTGCGGTGGCACTGCTTGTAACGGTGATCCAGTCAACTTCTCCATTTGAAACGGCTTCTTTGATGCTTGTATCGCACACAGTCACATCACTGTGTTGATACGAAATCACTTGCGTTACATTACCACCGAGTGCTTCCAACTGTGTGGCAAGTTCATCATTCCCGCGACTGGCCCGGATCACCATGATGCGTTTTCCATTCACTCGTGAACCAATCAGACTCGCCATCGCCTCAGCATCAAATGTATCTGGCAGTAAATCACACTGGAGGTGAAATTGTTGAAGTGCGGCGGCTGTTTTTTTTCCGATGCAACCAATCTCCAGTCCTGCCAACGATCGCATGTCGCCACCGCGTGTTTCGAGACGGTTGAGGAAAAACTGAACTCCGTTGTGGCTGCAGAAGATCAACAAGTCATATTCGCTCAACTTAGTGATTGCCGAATCGACTGGTTGCCAATCTTGTGGGGGTTCGATCGTAATGGCGGGTTGCTTGAGCACTCGAGCACCTAAGTCTCGCAGTGGTTTGGCCAGAGCTTCAGCTTGCCCTTCAGGACGCGTGATGAGTACTGTTTGGCCCACAAGGGGACGATCCTGAATCCAGTTCATGGTCTCCGCCAATTGTGTGACTGCACCAAGAATCACGATCACGGGTGGTCTGAAGCGACTGGCAGGGCTCAGTTGTGCCGCTACTTGATCCAATCGACAATGAATCGTCTGCTGATCGGGAAGACTGCAGCGTCTGACTAACGCTGCTGGAGTATCTGCAGCTTTTCCAGCCTGCAGGAGTGCCTGTGTCCAGGTTTCCGCCGTTGTGACACCCATGTAAACCACCAAAGTGCCCGGAAATCTTGCCAAAGCCTCCCAATCGAGAGCAGATTCGGATTTAGAGGGTTCCTCGTGGCCTGTGACCAGAGCGACGGCTGAGGCCAGACCGCGGTGGGTGACAGGAATTCCTGCAAAAGAGCCAGCTGCCAAGGCGGCTGTGATGCCCGGAACGATCTCTAGCGGCAAGCCAGCAGCTTTGACAGCCTCGACTTCTTCGGCTGTGCGGGCGAATATTGCGGGGTCACCGCCTTTGAGCCGAACCACGATTTTCCCGGCTTTCGCATGCCCAAGAATCTCTTGAATGATCTCATTTTGTGTCCAAATACGGGATTTTCCGTGTTTTCCTACACAGATTTTTTCCGCTTGGGGGGCATGCTGCAGCAGTTCCGGGTTGCTGAGTCCGTCATATAGGACCACGTCAGCCAAGGCTAACAACTCAGCTCCTCGGACGGTTAGCAGGCCGGGGGCTCCCGGGCCTGCTCCGATTAGGTAAACGGCGCCATTCATAAATAGCATTGTGCGCTTTGCAGATCGACTCTGGACAGATGACTGATAGATTGCCATACTACGCGGCCTGAAAAAAACTGACATACCCCCAAACCTGTCTTCGACGCGTGATCCGCGTCCGCCCGAATTATGCCTAATACAGCCAGCGCCAAGAAACGACTTCGCCAGAACGACAAGCGTCGGATCCACAATCGAGCCGGAAAAAGCAACATGCGTACGCAGATTCGCCGCGTGCGAGAGGCTGTGGAGGCAGGGAATAGCGATTTGGCACAGGCTGAGTACATCGTTGCACAGAAGAAAATCGACCGTGCAGCCAGCAAGAACCTGATTCACCGTAACGCTGCTGCCCGTACCAAGAGTCGTCTGGTCGCAATGGTCAAAGGTGTCAGCTAGAACGCTGTACCCGAGTCATCTAATACGAGAAGCCGCCCGTAACTTTACGAGCGGCTTTTTTATTTGGACTTTTTGTTGTCGGCCAAGAGTCTGTGGTTGGTCTGCTAAACACAGACAGATACCCGGCGCCGCAGCGGTGTAGTCATTTACCGCTGGACGTGAGCGCAACTAAGTACAGAACGCATAGCTAAGTACAGAACGCATAGAAAAACGCTACCAAGCCAATCCTGCATCCCCGAGTCGGCGTTTCGTCTCTTCCATCAGGGCGTCTTCATCGGCCTCGGTGGGCGCGACATAGGTGACACTAAAACGTAGGTAAGCTCCTGCATTGTCCCATGGAACAGTTACGATACCGAATTCTTCTATCAGGTATCGAGTTGCGTCTTCAGCAGCAGCAAACGATTTTCCTGCTTGAGTTCCGGTAGGTGATTTCGCATATAAGAAATAGGTACCGCCGGGTACCTCACATTCGAAACCACATTCGTTAAGTGTGGTTACAAGTTTTTCGAGTCTGCGACGATACTTTTTGTTGACCTGATCTGGAATGGAATCGTTGTCCAAAGCTGCTGCGGCTGCTTTCTGGGTGGCAATGAATTGGCCGCTGTCACTGTTGTCTTTGACATCCGCAAATGCGGAAACGATTTTGGGATGACCACAAACAAAGCCCATTCTCCAACCGATCATGTCATAGCCCTTGCTCATTGAGTGGACTTCGACACCAACATCCATGGCACCCGGCGTTTGCAGGAAGCTAAGTGGTTCACCATCGAATGTCAGCATGATATGAGCTGCATCCTGAACCACGACAAACTGCTTCTCTTTGGCGAGAGCGACAACCTTTGCATAAAAATCGGACGTTGCAGTTTTGCCAGTCGGTGAGTTTGGATAATTGAGTACCAGTATCTTCGTCCTTCGATAGATGTCGTCAGGTACAGCATCCAAGTCCGGCATGAAGTTGTTTTCAGCCAAGAGCGGTAGATTAAAGACTTCGCCACCGTAATAACGGGTGTGAGTGGCTGCGACAGGGTAGCCGGGTACTGTGATCAGTGTGATATCGCCCGGGTTGATGAAGCATGCAGGCAGCATGGCGTAGGCAGGCTTGCTTCCGATGCAGTGGTTGATTTGCGTGTCGGGATCAACCTGCACATCGAACCGGCGCTTCATGAACCGCGCTGCTGCCTGTTTGAATTCGGCAACACCGTTGTCTGCATAGCCGCGATTTTCAGGTTGATTGACTTCCTGTGCCATCAAATCCCGAATCGATTGGTCTGCCATCGCATCGTTTTCACCAATGCCAAAATCCAGCAGTTCACGCCCTGGATGGTCCGACAGTGCTTTACGCTTTGCACGTTTGATTTTTTCGAACTTATAGATTTCGGTGTCTTTGCCGTAATTTACACCGCCGATTCTGTCGGCAAAAAGAGACTGAAAATAAGGATCGGCAGCCGTTGAATTATCTTTGCTTGCGGTGGACATGTTGGTCTGGCAGGGGAGATGAAGGAAGTAAGCAGAATGTTCCAGATTACGTTTGAATGATATGCCTCGGCAAGGTGGCGTAATGCTGCAAAAACCCGAAGCCAGCCAAAAAAACCTCCCCAAATGGGGCGAACTCAATTCAGCGGTGGATCGACGGTCGGCCGAGAATTCTTCATCGCCCGCTCTGCTTGAACGCCAGACTGGGAATGATGGATACAGGTATGTCGAATGCCGAGATCGGGGTCACTTTGAGATCAAGTTTATGAGATTGTCCGGATGTCTTTCCAGAATTGCGTCGTTCATGCTCGAACAAGCCGCTCGTGGTGTGTGGGCTCGTGTTCACGCGGGTGATCTGCTCAGGCTGGGCAATCAGGAAGGGGCCGATATGCACGGATCTTGACAGCAGCAGGCGGTGAATATCATTTCCCTTGGCACTGTGGTCGCTACAATTCATGCTACTCCTTCAGTATTCATTGTTATCGAGTCCAAATGTCCAGTGTCGAAAACGAGACCGAAGTTGATCCCATGCGGGCTCGATATGAGGAATTGGCGGAATTAGCCGGATCACTTGCGCATGAAATCAAGAATCCGCTGTCTGTGATTCACATGAATATCGACTTGCTCAGTGAGGATCTGGAGGAACTGGAATCACCCAGCAGTCGAAGGTCTCTCGAGCGGGTAGACATCGTTCGTGGCCAGTGCGAGCGTATGGAGGGGCTTTTGCGTGATTTCCTTAAATACACTCGCTTACGCGATATCGACCTTCTGCCAGGTAGCCTGAATGACCAAATACTGATGGTTTTGCGAGCCTATCAGGCTCAAGCTGACGCTGATGGAATCGATGTTGAGAAGTATCTCGACCCAGACTTGCCGGCGATTCTGTTGCACAGTGATTCGTTGCAAGCGGCCTTGATGAATCTTGTGAAGAATGCGTTGGAGTCGATGGGTTCGGGTGGGCAACTGATGGTGCGAACGTACACCACTCGAAAAAGTGTTGCGTTAGATCTGATCGACACCGGTAGCGGCGTCGATGACAACACGGTGCTGCATATGTTTGAACCGTTTTACAGCACCAAAGAGGGTGGCTCCGGGCTGGGACTGCCCACAGCCCGAAAAATCATTGAAACGCACGGTGGACGGATCAGTGTCCAAAGCGAAGTCGGGAGGGGCACAAAGTTTGTGCTTGAGTTCCCGGTGCCCAAACGTCTGTCGTGAACAGAGTTGGCACTTCGATTGGATTGAGATGGCACAAGCACCAACTTCAGATCGCTTCGCTGTTTACAAACGGATGACTTCTTCTTCCGAAAGCGTTTCTGTCTGCTCCTCGCAGGCGGTCGTCATTTCGATCTCGACGGACCAACGCCCGTCTGCGTCTCCGCTGACGAGCCAGTGAGGTTGGACGCACACACTTTGATGCACCAGTTCGAATCCGGCTTCACTTTGGCTGACTGTTTCAACAGGAAATGCCCAAATCCCACTGGGACGGTCAATCTCCAAGGA
>CAXGRW010000020.1:0-19905 GCA_964012125.1 uncultured Rhodopirellula sp. | reverse complement strand
AGAGCACGCCAATTCTCAACGATGCGATACTCGTTATTTGCAACGAGATTAAAAATGTCTTCTTCCAGATTGGCAGCTGTGCATGTGATGGCGTGTACTTTTCCCTGTCTGATCATCTCCGCCAATGAGATGCCTAGTTCGCCCGTGCTCATTGCACCCGCTAACGTGACCATCATGCGGCCGTTCTTTGAGTCAGACACAAAGTCGCGATAGGAGCGGGCTGAGGCAACCAACTCACGGGCATTGAAGTGGCGAAAGTGAGTTTCAAGAAAATCGGATACGTTCATGAACTGGTCTGTCGAAATCGAGAGATGGGTCAGCCGAGTTGAAAATGCGAGGCGGTAATGAAATTCGCAGTTTGGGGGCAGGCGTCGGAAGCTGTAACGATACAGCAGTCGTCGCGTGGGTGGAGTTTGATCGGTTCGATCAGCGGGTGTAAGTCGAGAGTTTGCGCAAACCATAACTTCCTCATGAACCTCTCTGTGTGGCGTTCAAGGCAAGGCAGAGTCATGGTTCAAGCCACGATTGTTTTCTCGATCGTGTGCCTGATGCTCAGCCGTGAGCCATTAGGGTGAGGGCTGCAAAGCCGAAGTCCGTGAGAATACGAGTTGGTGGGAATCTGGGCTGAGCATCGGTGTGTACAGAAACCGGTGTGTTCAGGAACCGGTGTTGTGATTTTCTTCATCAGCTTCTTCTTCTTCTTCTGCCCGCGTCTGTACGGGCTATTTCGAAAGGGGCCACTCATTTCACGCGGGCGTTACCGCGGATGTCGACGGTTATTTGGGCGGTTCTCTCGAGACAGGTTCCGAAAACGAGGGATTTTGTGAAAGTTGGGGTGAATTCGAGTTTTCCGAGAAACGAGCGGCCGGGAGTAATTTGGGGATTTTAATTTTTTTTCTCCCTTAGGGCGTTTATTTGATCGCTCTTGATTTTCTGGGGTGTCAGTGTGTCCCTAAGCGGAGAAAAATTGAAAAGTTTTTGTGTTGCGTGCTCTCGTTGCAGGCATGCGGTGCTCGGCGACTTGGGAAGTCAATCGGATCCCCTGAAAAGCCGTTGTTATCTGGCCAGTGCATTATTCGGGCCAGATCTTCAGAGTTGCCCTTTTCGGAAATTGGGTGATCTGTTAATTTTCCAGAGTGATCATCGGCCCAATGTTGCGTTCTTCGTCTTTCTCTACCCCCAATTCTCCCGTTCGCTGCCCCGGAACGCCGCGACAGGAATCGGTAGAACTGTGTCCTCCCCGCTCCGAAACAACCTTCGAGCGACAGGTGTGCGCTGAACTTGTAAACATTGCCGCTGTCCCGGTCAGCGTTACTTAACGCCGGCCTGTACGAACCAACTGGCCTTCCACGGAGTTTTCCCAAACGATGGCAACCACGAGTCAACGTCGACTTGAGCCGACTACCGTCCGACACTTCGGAACCGGTCTCGGCACTTTCGAGCTTCCCGATCTTACAGCTCTTCAAACTGTTTCCTATGCAGCCTTCCTGCAGGCCGATGCTGATTCGAAGCAACGGAAAGCGCACGGCTTGGAGTCAGTTCTCCGCGAGATTTTCCCAATCAGCAGCTACGACGGGAATACGACGCTTGAGTATCTGCACTACGAACTTGGAAAGCCTCGCTACACCAGCCAAGAGTGTCGCCAGTTAAGGTTGACTTACGGGCGTCCTTTGCGGATCTGGCTTCGTCTGAACCGAGAGGAGCCGCATGAGGAAGAGGTCTACCTCGGTGACCTTCCGATCATGATGGGTGGTGGTGAATTCATCATCAACGGTGCTGAGCGTGTTGTTGTTAGCCAGCTGCATCGTAGCCCCGGTGTTGACTTCGTTCTTGAGCAGGACACGACGACCGACCGCAAGCTTCCAAGCTGCCGAGTCATTCCAGAGCGTGGTTCCTGGATTGAGGTCAACGTCACGAAGAAAGACGCGCTCACCGTTCGAATCGACCAAAGTGGTAAGTTTGCTGCAACGACGTTGCTGCGAGCGATGGATCCAAGTCTTTCGACCGATGCCGATTTGCTGAACGCATTCTACGAAACAGGAACCGTCAAGCTGAGTGGTGGTCGTAGTGCTGCGAAAATCGAAGGCATGATCGCCGTCGACGATGTCGTCTACCCAAGCGATTCCGAACGTGCTGGTGAGATCATTGTCGAAGCAGGGCATCGTATCACCAAGGATGTCTCCGAAACCATTTGCACTGCAGGTGTGAAGAGCATCGAAGCGATGGACTCTCCCAAGATCCCATTGATCTTCAATACGCTCGCTGAGGATAACACCGCCAGTCACGAGGAAGCGTTGCTGAGAATTTATCAGCGTCTTCGTCCAGGTAATCCGCCGCAGTTGGAGAAAGCGAGAACTCTCTTCACCGAGAAATTCTACGATGAGAATCGTTATCGCCTTGGAAAAGTCGGTCGTTTCCGCCTCAACCGGAAGTTGGCGTTGGATGCCAAAGAAACCGAGATGACGCTTCGTCCGGACGACATGATTTCCGCCATCCGTTATCTGATCGATCTTTTCGATACCGATAGCGACGCTGAGATTGATGACATTGACCACCTTGGTAACCGCCGTTTGCGAACCATCGACGAGCTGGCAAGCGAAGAACTGCGTAAAGGTTTCTTGAAGCTTCGTCGTACCGTTCAGGAGCGAATGAGCATCAAGGATGCGACGGACATGACTCCTCGGTCCTTGATCAACCCGAAAAGTGTTTCGGCTGCCATCGACTACTTCTTTGGTCGTGGCGAGCTTTCGCAGGTGGTTGACCAGACCAACCCGCTGAGTCAATTGACGCACGAACGTCGACTTTCAGCGTTGGGCCCGGGAGGCTTGAATCGCAAGCGTGCGGGCTTTGAAGTCCGCGATGTGCACATTTCTCACTACGGTCGAATTTGTCCGATTGAGACACCTGAGGGTACTAATATTGGTCTGATCAGTTCGTTGGCAATTTACGCCGGCGTTGATGACTACGGTTTCCTGATTACCCCCTACCGGCGCATTAAGGGTGGAAAGGTAACAGAGGAAACGGTTTGGTTGCGTGCTGACGAGGAAAGCGAATCCTACGTTGCTCCTGCCGATACCGAGGTCAGTAACGGCGATCTCGTTGCCGGACCCAATATGATTGCCCGTTTCCGCAGTGACTTCGAAATTGTCCAGCCGGAACAGGTCGATTACATGGATGTGGCTCCAGCCCAAATGGTTGGTGTCTCGGCCGGTTTGATTCCATTCCTTGAGCATGACGATGCGAACCGCGCATTGATGGGTTCGAACATGCAGCGGCAAGCGGTGCCGTTGCTGGTCGCCGAGCCACCGATTGTCGGAACTGGAATGGAGCGTGAAGTCGCTCGCAACAGTGCGATGGTTGTTCGAGCACGGCGAAAAGGTACGGTGACCTACTGTGATTCAACTCGAATCGAAATCGGTAGTGATCACTACGATATGAAAAAATACCAGGGCCTCAATGAGCGTACCTGTCTTAATCAACGACCCATCATCAAGCTGGGTGAAAAGGTAGAGCGGAATCAGATCATTGCCGATGGTGCGGCCACTCGAAAAGGCGAACTCGCACTGGGGCGAAATGTCCTGGTAGGGTTCATGTCCTTTGATGGTTTCAACTATGAGGATGCGATTATCATCAGCGAAGAGCTGGTGAGGAACGACACCTACACCTCGATCCACATCGAGGACTTTGACGTTGAGATTCGCGAAACCAAGTTGGGTCGTGAAGAGTTCACGCGGGACATCCCTAACGTGTCGGAAAAAGCTCTTCGTAACCTCGATGACACTGGAATCGTTCAGGTCGGAACCTATGTCAAACCCGGTGATATCCTGGTGGGCAAAGTCAGTCCAAAAAGCAAGACCGAATTGACTCCCGAAGAGAAATTGCTGCATGCCATTTTTGGACGTGCGGGTGAAGATGTGAAGAACGACTCACTGGAGGTTCCATCCGGGATCGAAGGGATCGTGATCGACACCCACAAGTTCTCGCGTCGCATGAGCCTCTCGGAAGACGAGAGAAAGGTCTTCGAGAAAGAACTGAAAGATGTCGAAACGGAAGGCAACGTTGAAATTGCAAGTACGTTTGAGGCATTGATCGTCGAACTCGAGGAAGCCGCAGGTACCAAGTTCAAAGATGCGACTGGAACACCTCTGGCGGACGGTCAGGATCCAAAGTTCGTTGCTGAACGAGCCTGTTCTTTCCGCTTTGAGCACATCCTTGATCAAGTCAAGGATGAGGCGAAGCAGAAAGAGGTTGAGCGGATTTACGCTCAGCAGTGGGTAAACGTCGAACTGTCCATTGATGTTCGTGACCGAAAACTGAACAGCATGAAGCGTGGCGACGAGCTTCGCAGCGGTGTGTTGCAGATGGTTAAGGTTTACATCGCAACCAAGCGTGTCATCAGTGTTGGTGACAAGATGGCTGGACGTCACGGTAACAAGGGTGTGATCGCTAAGATCCTTCCGATTGAAGACATGCCGTTCCTGCCGGATGGGACACCGATTCAAATCATGTTGAATCCACTTGGTGTTCCGAGTCGTATGAACGTCGGTCAGATTCTCGAAACGCATCTAGGTTGGGCTGGTGCCAAGCTTGGTTTCCAGGCGATCACGCCTGTGTTCGACGGTGCAACCGAAAGTGACATCAACAAGTGTCTTGATGAGGCTGGGTTGCCAGCACACGGCAAAATTCGCCTCCGTGATGGTCGTACCGGCCGTCCGATGGAGCAGGAAACAACTGTTGGTTACATCTACATGTTGAAACTGCACCACCTTGTCGATGACAAGGTTCATGCAAGAAGCACCGGACCATACTCACTCATCACCCAGCAACCTCTCGGTGGTAAAGCCCGCTTCGGTGGACAACGCTTTGGTGAGATGGAGGTTTGGGCGTTGGAGGCATATGGTGCCGCCTATATCTTGCAGGAACTCTTGACCGTCAAGAGTGATGACGTTGAAGGACGTACCAAAATCTACGAATCGATGGTCAAGGGAGAGAACACGCTGGAGGCGGGAACGCCAGCCAGTTTCGATGTTTTGACCAACGAGATTCGAGGTCTTGCACTCAACATGCAGCTTGAGAAACGACCTATCTAGGTCAGCCGCATCGGTTGCAAAACCCATCCGTAAATCAGGTTTTCAGAAAAATTGCCACGACTAGGGCAAAACGAACAATGAATCATTTTCAGCACGATTTGTCCTAGTCAGATATCACGCCAGAAGAGTCTCAGTCACGGAAACGGCCGCAAAGGCCGACCAGGAGCACAACAATATGTCGATTGGCGAAACCAACAGCTACGATCGCATTAACGATTACGCATCGGTACGGATTTCACTGGCTCGTCCCCAGGACATCAAGAGTTGGTCTTTCGGGGAAGTCAAGAAACCCGAAACGATCAACTACCGAACTTATCGTCCTGAGAAGGATGGTCTTTTCTGCGAACGCATTTTCGGACCTGAGAAGGACTGGGAGTGTGCCTGCGGCAAGTACCGCGGAATGAAGTACAAGGGAATGATCTGCGATCGCTGTGGTGTGAAAGTCACCCACAGTCGTGTCCGTCGTAAGCGAATGGGGCACATCGAACTTGCTGCTCCTGTGGTCCATATCTGGTTCTTCAAAGCGATGCCTTCGCGGCTCGGCAACCTGCTGAATATGAAGACCAGTTCACTTGAGAAAGTGATCTACTTTCAGGATTACGTTGTAATCGATCCGGGCACAACGGAGCTCGAGGCCGAACAGCTGCTCACGGAAGAAGAGTATCGCGCTGCTCGGACTCAATACGGTGAGGGCAGTTTCGAAGCCGACATGGGAGCAGAGGCTGTTCGGAAGCTGCTCAATAAGCTTGATCTGGTCAAGCTGTCTGAAGAGTTGCGAATCGAACTTGATGAGACTGGTTCGAAGCAGAAGAAGAAAGACCTGATCAACCGCCTCAAAATCGTTGAGTCGATTCGTGACAGCGACAATCGTCCCGAGTGGATGGTGCTCGACGTTATCCCAGTGATTCCACCGGACTTGCGACCTCTGGTTTTGCTGGATAGCGGTAATTTCGCTACCAGTGACCTCAATGATTTGTATCGTCGAATCATCAACCGAAATAATCGCTTGAGGAAGTTGGTTGACCTGAATGCACCTGAAGTCATTATCCGTAACGAAAAACGGATGCTGCAGCAGTCAGTTGATGCTCTGTTCGATAACAATCGCTGCAAGCGACCTGTTCTGGGTTCATCGAATCGACCGCTGAAATCCTTGACCGATATGATCAAGGGTAAGCAGGGTCGTTTCCGCGAAAACCTGCTGGGTAAACGCGTCGATTACTCTGCTCGAAGTGTGATTGTTGTTGGACCACGATTGAAACTGCACCAATGCGGTCTCCCAAAGAAAATTGCACTCGAACTCTATCAGCCGTTCATCATTCGACGACTGAAAGAACTCGGTCACGCCGATACGATTAAGTCGGCCAAGAAGATGCTGGAGCGTAAGGACGAAGAAGTCTGGGATATTCTTGAGCAAGTGATTACCAATCACCCAGTGTTGTTGAATCGTGCTCCCACGCTGCACCGCATGGGAATTCAGGCTTTTGAGCCAACGCTGGTCGAGGGTAACGCTATTCACCTGCACCCGTTGGTCTGCAAAGGATTCAACGCTGACTTTGATGGTGACCAGATGGCAGTTCACTTGCCACTGTCGATCGAAGCACAGGTCGAGTCGCACACATTGATGATGAGCACCAACAACGTGTTCGCACCTTCCAATGGAAAACCGATCATGAGTCCGTCACAGGACATTGTGATGGGTTGTTACTACACCACCGTCGAAATGCCCGATCAGCGCGGCGAAGGTATGGTGTTTGCCGGATACGACGAGCTTGATCTTGCATTTGCACAGGGTGCATGCGCACTGCATGCGAAGATCAAAATGCGTCTGCCAAAGTTCCAAAGACTCAAAACCGATGACGATTCTGGCCGTTATGGCGCTGTCATTGAGACGACTCCGGGACGCGTGCGTTTCAACGAAATGCTTCCTGATGGAATGGATTTCTACAATCAGGCGATGCGGAGTAGTGACTTGGCTGGTGTCATCAGTGACTGTTACCAACGCCTCGGGCGTCGTGCCACCATTCACTTGCTTGACGACATGATGCAAATGGGCTTCAGTGAGTCGACTCGTAGTGGTTTGTCATTCGCAACCGATGACTTGGTCACGCCTGACACCAAAACCTCCTTCATCAAGAGTGCTGAGAAGGAAGTGATGAAGCTCAAAAAGAACTACGATCGTGGTTTGATGAGTGGTCAGGAACGATACAACCACGTCTTGGACGAATGGACCAATGCTCGTGAGGCGATCACCAAAGACATGATGGATGCCATGAAGAATGACATCCGTGAGGGCGGTTGGTACGTCAACCCTGTGTTCTTGATGTCACACTCGGGTGCTCGTGGTGGTATCGAGCAAATTCGACAGCTCGCTGGTATGCGTGGTCTGATGGCCAAGCCAACCGGTGAGATTATCGAAACTCCCATCAAGGCGAACTTCCGTGAAGGTTTGTCAGTGCTGGAGTACTTCAGTTCGACGCACGGTGCTCGTAAAGGTCTGGCTGACACCGCTCTCAAAACGGCGGACAGCGGTTACCTGACACGTAAGTTGGCTGACGTTGCACAGAACGTTGTGGTCACGATGGACGACTGTGGTACCACGCAGGGAATCACTAAGGGTGTGGTTTACCGTGGTGAAAAGGTCGAGGTAAGT
The DNA here is from genome assembly GCA_964012125.1 of uncultured Rhodopirellula sp. Lineage (GTDB taxonomy): Bacteria > Planctomycetota > Planctomycetia > Pirellulales > Pirellulaceae > Rubripirellula. Next base: position 12,165 of record CAXGRW010000020.1, on the reverse strand, counting down.
CTGGTTGATTCGATCAACGGTCGTGTCAGTCGACAGGCTATCGTGAATCCCGTCACAGACGAAGTGATCGTCTCTGAGAATGAGATGATCACACCTGAGATCGCTCGCAAGATCGAGGCGATGGGCCTCGAGAAGATTCAAGTTCGTACTCCAATGACTTGTGATGCCCCACTTGGTGTTTGTCGGTGTTGTTACGGAATGGATATGTCAACCGGTGCTTTGGTTGAAGAAGGAATGGCCGTTGGAATCATCGCTGCACAAAGCATTGGTGAGCCAGGTACCCAGTTGACGATGCGTACGTTCCACATCGGTGGTAGCGTGAGTAAGCAGTCTGTCGAATCGGATATCAAATCGAAGAAGGCTGGTGAAGTTCGCCTGACTCGGATGCGGTCGGTTAAGAATACTTCGGGTGAGCAAATTGTGCTGACTCGAAACGGTGAGATCCTCCTCGTGGATGATCGTGGTCGTGAGATCGAGTCGTATCCAGTTCCGACCGGTGCAACTTTGCGAGTCAAGGAAGGCAAGAAGGTCAAAGAGGGAACTGTTCTCTGCGAGTGGAACCCGTATTCCATCCCAATTCTTTCAGAAGTGCCCGGTAAGGTTCGTTTTGAAGACATCGTCGACGGCGAAACGATGCGGATTGAGCGGGAAGCCAGCGGTAACATGAGAATGATGATTGTTGATCACAAAGGTGATCTTCATCCTCAGATTGTTGTGGAAGATGTTTCCGGCGAAGAACGCAAAGCGCTTGATGTTCAATACTTGCCAGAACGTGCCATGATCATGGTCAAGGAAGGTGCGGATATCGTGCCCGGTACCGTGCTCGCTGAGATGCCACGCGAAGCCGGCGGTGTTTCGGACATCACAGGTGGTCTGCCACGTGTGACTGAGATTTTCGAGGCTCGAAAGCCTAAAGATCCTGCTGTGATTGCAGAAGTGGACGGTGAAGTCGAGATCCTGAAAGAAAGAAAACGCGGCAAACGAACCATTATCGTTCGGAGCGAATCAGGAATTGAGCGTGAGCACCTCGTGCCACACGGAAAGCACTTCCAAGTGCACAGCGGTGACATTGTCAAAGCCGGTCAGGCGTTGGTCGATGGGCCATTGGTTCCACACGACATCCTGAGAGTCTCGGGTGAGGAAGCAGTTCAGCAATACCTGTTGCATGAAATCCAGCAGGTCTACCAGTCGCAGAAGGTTGAGATTAACGATAAGCATTGCGAAATCATCATTGCCCGTATGCTGCGTAAAGTGAAAATCGAAACCTCCGGTGACACCAACTTGCTCCCTGGTTTGGTAATGGATCGATTCCAGTTCCGCAAAGCGAACGAAGAGCTGAGCGTCTGTATTAAGATTTCCAATCCTGGTGACAGTGATTACGCCAAGGATACAATTATTCCGAAAGAGTCATTCGAGCAAACCAATGGTCAGATCGAAGCTCTCGGAGGTGCAATAGCCAAAGGTAAACGGCCGAAGAGTGCGACCGCCAGTACTCAGTTGCTCGGTATCACCAAAGCAGCTGTGCAATCCAATAGCTTTATCAGTGCGGCTTCCTTCCAGGAAACCACGAAAGTACTGACCGAAGCAGCCTTGGCTGGCAAAGTCGACAAGTTGGTGGGCCTGAAGGAGAACGTAATCCTCGGACATCTCATTCCGGCTGGCACTGGTTTCCGTATTTTCCAAGAGTCCGAAGTCAATTACCGACGCGAAGCTCTTGAAGAACTTGCAAGTGCACCTGTTCAGACTCTTGAAGACAGTTTCCCACTGCTCAACGCCGAGCAAGGTGCTGCTGCTGGTGATGGTCAGCTTGCTGAGATGCTCGGCATGGGAGCCGCTGAGGCACCCGTCGCTGAGGCACCCGTTGCTGAGGCACCCGTTGCTGAAGCACCCGTTGCTGAAGCACCCGTCGCTGAGGCACCCGTCGCTGAGGCACCCGTCGCTGAGGCAGCACCGGAAGCGGCAGAGCCAACGGCTGGTCCTGATGATGTGACGCCGGGCGAAGGTCAGGTCTGAGGCCCGTCAACTAATTGATTTATCAAAAAGGCGGTCAACCGAGAGCGGTTGGCCGCCTTTTTTTATTGACAGTCGTTTTGAAATGTCGGTGTTTCAGACCGCCACTCGCAATCTCGTGAATTGTGGGGCAGGGATCACTTGGTGTGCTTAGTGAGGTGTTGTTTCTCCTCGATACACTCTGGCTGCCAGTTCCTCGGCCATGCAGAGCATGCCATTGTGCTTGGCCGCATCTTCAAGTGACACCGAGATGGAGCCGCTTGCGATCACTTCCTTGAGCAATCGGTTGATCGTAAGAATCTCTGGCACGCAGGTCATCTTTGAAAAGCCGCTACCGTAGCACGCATCGCATCCCGTTGTTTTCCAGAGTTCAACAGATTGATCGCCGGGTCGATGTGCGACGTGCTCGTCGACATCGGGGCTTTGCCAGCTGACCCGGTCTCCACATGCGGAGCAGATTCTTCCGACCAGTCTTTGGTTGATGTCTCCTAATAAGGCTTGTGAAATAGCATTCGGATTGACACCGTATTGCAGCATCGAATCGATGGCTTCTCCGGCAGATCAGGCGTGGATGGTTGCCAGTGCAACTTGACCGCTTGCTCCTGCCCGAATCGCAGTTACCGCAGTGCGTGCATCGCGAATTTAACCAATCATGATCACATCGGGACTGTGTCGCAGCACCGTCGAAAGAAGTTCTGCGAAACCAAGATTCGCCCGCTCATTAATTTATGATCGAATGACGCCAGAAATGGAATGCTCGATAGGATCTTCGAGCGTGTGGATTTTTCGGCTTCCGCCATTCAATTCGTCAACCATCACATATATCGTGCTGGATTTATCACTTGCAACTGGGCCAGAAATCAGGATCAGCCCTGATGGCTGCCTTAACAGTTCCCTGATCATTTCAAGTTCAGTAGCATCATAGCCAAATTCATTGAGGCTTCTGACACTGCTCACAGGATCAAATAGCCTTATCGACACATCCTGTCCATGCAGTGTTGGCATGCTGCTTAGACGCAGATCTATTTCACGACCATTCGGCGTAATGGTGATACCTTTTTCTTGGGTGGGGGGTAGCATTTCGCTTGGGTCACCTCCGGCCAGCGCACGTGCATGCCGTTGAAATCGACGCCCATAATCTCGTGTCAGCTTTCGAATGTGTTCGACTCGTCCGAGACGACGGATGCTAACCGAAACAGATTGTTCATCATCGGAGATGAACAGGTCACTTGTCGTTCCACTGCCCATTCGAGCAGTTTGCCAGCGAAAACTTCGGGCGACGCTAGTTCTGTCTCAGCTTCAATTTGTTAAAAATCAACTGCTTCTTCGTATGACATGGTGTGGCCTCAGTGGAGATTTGAAGAGAAGGAAATTCATGAAAATGCAGGCGAATACCCGTTGCCTGAAAAATAGAGATCTGACAGTTATGGAGAATCAGCTCTGGCAATGCGCAGAAAAGCGGGGGTTTTGCAGCTAGAAAGGCCGTTCAATAGCGATGCGGGATCGTCCGCCGGCCAGTTTTTGCGTTTTTGTCTGGCGGTGGAGAATCTCATCCGATGCTTGGCGAACGGTTTGCCAAGGATGCGGGGTTGTCGATTTTGGTTTTGGGCGGCAGCATGTCAGCATGAATAAGAGCAAGCATTTCCACTCGCATCAGGATCAAACCGAGTCACAGACTCCGGAGTCCGTGTTGTGTCAATTTTTCGGGTTTGATTCTTTTCGGAAGCCGCAAGGCGAGATCATTCGCCATGTGTGTGATGGTAAGCATGCGATGGTGGTGATGCCCACTGGAATGGGTAAGTCGCTGTGTTATCAAATTCCTGCTCTGCTCTTGAAGCCTGGTCGCCAAGGCCTTGTGTTGGTGCTTTCGCCGCTGATTGCATTGATGCAAGATCAAGTCGACTCCTTGCAAGCGCGTGGCATCGATGCAGCATTCATTAATTCATCGCTTGGTCGCGAACAACGGTTGCAGCGATATGCTGAAATTGCGGAGGGGAAGTACCGTCTGCTTTATGTGACTCCCGAACGCTTCCGGAAGTCCGAGTTCCGGGAAGTCTTGGCAAACCGCGATATCTCGCTGTTGGCAGTTGATGAAGCCCATTGTGTCAGCCAGTGGGGGCATGATTTTCGACCCGACTATTCGAGGTTGGCTGAAATCCGACAATGGTTAAATGAGCCCACCACGATCGCATTGACGGCAACGGCGACTGCCGAGTGTCGTACCGATATCTATCGACAGTTGGGGATCCCTGCGGATCAAATCCGCTTGTTTCACGAAGGAATTGATCGACCCAATTTGAAGTTGGAAGTTCTTGAAGTGTGGGACGAAATTGAAAAAATTGATGCGATTGAATCCACACTGAACGATGAAAATTATCGCAGTGGAAGCGTGATCATTTATTTCTCGTTGATCAAAACACTCGAGCGATTCAGTGATGCCTTACTTGCCCGCGGAATTGATCATGTCAATTATCACGGAGATTTGCCCCGCGATAAACGCCGTCGGATACAAAAAGCGTTCATGTCCGGTAAAACGGACGTGGTGCTGGCGACGAATGCCTTCGGAATGGGGGTGGACAAAGAAGATATACGTATCGTCATGCATGCTGAAACACCAGGCTCCATTGAATCTTATTATCAGGAAATAGGTCGTGCTGGACGAGATGGAAATCCAAGCTTGTGTCTCTGGCTTTACGACCAGAATGATTTGATGACACAGATGCAATTCATTGAGTGGGCAAACCCGGACGCGGATTTCTATTCCCGTGTGCTCACGCTGTTGTCGGAGCATCCAGAGGAGTGCCGAGGTTTTGGTTTAGATTGGATGAATGATCGGTTGCAACGAGTGAGTCGCCATGATCATCGTTTGGCGACCGCGATTTCGATGCTTGATCGGCAAGGCGTGATCGCGGGTTCGCGACCACCGGAGTGTTTTCAGATTATCTCGCAACCACCGGAAATGTTCCGAGATGATGAGTTTCTTGCCGACAAAAAGCGTCGGGATCAGGAACGACTTTATGGGATGGTCGAACTGGCCTCAGAACAGATCGATCGCAAGGCCTTTTTAAATCGTTATTTTCTTGGATCCACAGAAGATCATTCGTAGTTCCACTTCATGATCCATGGGTCTTCCATCTTTTTTTGCATCTGTTTTAGCTTGTTTTTGTATTTGTCCAGCACGTCCTGATGGCCCACGCTTTCGGCGAGATTCGTCGTCTCGTCCGGATCTGCGGCGATATCAAACAACTCGAATTGCGGTCGGTGAACATATTCGCCAACCGTCTTATTGCCATAGTTGGCATCTTTGCCCAACGCCCACTGGGCTTGCCAGCTACTGGCTGCCCAAAGGTCTGAAGCAAATGGATAAGGTAGTGGGTGAGCAATATTCCAAATCAGTTTGTACTTGCTGTCCCGGACGACTCGCATGGGATAGTACATTTGAATTTCGTGAAATGTATGAGAAGCAAATATTGTATCGTGGTGTTGTTCGTCAGGTTTGCTGAGACAGTGCAGCCATGACTTTCCGTGATAGGAATTGAACTTCTTTCCACCGTTTCGATTTTCTTTTATGGCTTCACCGCGATCTTTCCAGAACTGATCAGCATCGATTGGATTCTTCGGGCCATTGGTTTCAGTATCCAGCCCTTTTCCGAAATCAAGGATGGTGGGGGTGATGTCAATGTGGCTGATGAGCGCATCGGACTCGACGCCTCGTTTTGCCTGATAGGGATCACGGACCACCATGGGTACACGCAGGCCGCCTTCGTAAACAGTCGTTTTGCCACCGGCGAACGCCATCCCATGGTCACTTGTGAAGATGATCAATGTCTTATCGTACAGGTCCGCCTCCTTGAGGATTTGAACCAGCTTGGCAATGCCTTGGTCAATTCGCGAGCATGATTGGTAGTATTGTGCCAATTCTTCACGGGTTTCAGCTGTGTCTGGAAGGAACGCTGGAATGGTTACTTCAGCAGGATCATAAAATACTTCGTCGACATCAGGGTGGGATTTTCCGTTCGGTTTATTACCGAAAAGGTCTGGCTTGAGCTCCAGCTTGGAAGTCTTGTCGGTACCACCTCCGCGGTGTGGGTCTGATGTTGCAAAGTACAAGAAGAAGGGGCGCTCGTCGTCACGATTGGTCAGGAAGTTACGGCTCGCCTCAGCCATCTGGACGGCATTGCGACCGTTGCCTCTCAGACTGGTTTCAAAGTGATACACCGTTTCTGGTGCAACATGGTACTTGCCGATATTTCCGGTGCGATAACCGGCTCGCGCCATCACGCGAGGCAACGAGAGTTTGACCACATTGTGAAAAGACGAGAATTTGTGGAAGTGGTGTTGGTGACCAAACTGGCCATTGCGATGATTGTGCAGACCGCTCATCACCACACTGCGACTGGCACTGCAGGAAGCCGTGGTCGCAAACGCGTTGCGAAAGATGACACCGTCGCGCGCAATGGCATCAATTGCTGGTGTTTTCGCAATCGGATCCCCGTAACAGCCTAGAGTTGGACTTTCGTCGTCGGTGATGATGAACAGCACATTTCGTTCGGCAGCATTGAGAGCTGGCTGAAAGACACAGAAAGAAAAACAGATGGCGAGCAGTAGGAAAGGCAGGCGGTGGGACAGGGTGTGTATCAGCATGATCGTTCTGGGGTGGTAGACTATACGTTCGTCGGAATGCATGATCCTGCGGGATTCCGTCGTTGGGTGTCAGATTGCAGCAGGACCAGTAGGATGACACGCTATCAGTACAGTTTAATGCGAATGAGCATGTGATGCAGAAGATGCAATTAATAACTTTGGTTGGAAAAGGCTTCTGTCGAGCCGAAGGGGAAAATACGCGTTTGGATGCGTTCGATCGATTCGATGGCAAATGCGAGGCGTGCAAGTGGCAGAGTAGCAATCGGGTTTTGCGATGTTTGGCAACATTGATTGCCGCGTGTGCTTTTCTGCTTGTTGTTGGCAACGCTGTGATTGCTGCTGACCGCACAACCTTATTTCTTCCGCTTGCCCCAGAGGTCGAGGGCTCTGAATCTGGTGAGGGTTTGTTTGCCGATGTCGCCTTAGGTGAGCAGGCGTCCCCCGGTTGGAAAGCCTATCGACGACTTTGGCAGGCGCATCATGCTGATCCTGCCAATGCGGGGATCCGACGTTTTCTGGGTTTGCCGTTGAAGGGGGACTTTGAGTCGACTGCCAAGCGGGGGCGAGGTGCGCCGCGTTGGCTTGGTTGGAAGTCGGGCTCGTATGCGCAGGTGGATACAGCGCATTTCGTTCTCTACAGCAAAGCTGATCGCGAAGCCAGTATGCGAGTTGCCGAAGATTTGGAGCGTTGTTATTGGGTTTGGACTCAAATGTTCTTTCCCCTGTGGGAATCAAGTGCGCAGGTTTCTTTGGCATTGAAAGACATGGGTGATGATGAATCCGTCACCTCCTTTTTAGAGAGTAGTCCTCAACGAATCACGACTCGTCGAAAGTTGCGAGTGGTGTTGTGCAGCAATGCAGACGAGTACCGCAAAGTGCTAGGTGCGACTCCAGGTGTTGAGTTGTCAACAGGTTTCTACAGCGACAAATACAAAACAGTCCTCTTGTTTGCATCAGAGCAGGACGACCCTGCAACACGGCGGCATGAATTGGTGCACCAACTTTTCCGTGAAGCCACACGCTCTGGATTGGGACGCAGTATGCCAGCGACCAACGAAGGCTTTTGGTTGATTGAGGGCATCGCTGGTTACTTTGAGTCACTGTATCTGGGACCGGAAATCGCCACCGTTGGTGGTTGGGATTCATCGCGACTGCAATTTGCCAGATACCGCTTGCTGGTTGGTGGTGATTCGATGTCAATGGACGAGTTGCGACAGGATGGCAGAGAAGCCGCGCAGGCACGCTCGGATATTGCGAGATGGTATGCGCACGCAATCCTGCGAACACACCAATTACTCGATGGTCGCAGTGCTCGTGATCGCCAATGGGTCTATGATCAACTTGCAACTCTTTACAAGATCAACGCAGAAAGTGCCTCGCTGGAAGATGAATTGGATTGGAGCGGATTGGACCGTTCGGTACGCAAGTTCTTGACAGTTGACGACCAGCATCTCGCGGACAATCGTGTGTCTTATCCCATTCAGCAATTGTGTTTGGCGGGTTGCGAAGTGTCTGAGACAGGTTTGCAGACCATTCCAGTGTCACCCTCTTTGCAGTGGCTCGATCTCTCTCGCTTGTCAATCGGAAATGCTGCAGTTCAACGTCTGGTTCCCGAACCAGAGAAATTGGAGCAGTTGAATCTGGAAGCAACTCGGATCGATTCAGGTTTGGAGAATTGGCTTCGGAAGGCGACAAAACTGAATGAAGTTGACTTGAGTTGGACAAAGATGGGTGATGAAGCCATTGAATCACTTTCTGGTGCGACAAAAATCACGACATTGTGGATGACTGGAACACAGATTTCTGATCAATCGCTTGCTGCCATTCTTAAAATGCCCGACTTGGAAAGTGTTGATGTGCAACGAACGAAGGTCAGCGGTGCCGGTGTCAAGCAATTGCAGGCTGGTGGATCCCAGTTGGATGTCAATCCGTTGGAGTTGCGGACACAGTGAGTATTGAAAGAGCAGCGAACAGTGAGGATCGATCGCCTTACCCCGAGTTCTTTCCGGTGAGGCAGAGTTTTCAGCAACATGCCATTGCTGATATCCCAGCAGCCGTTTGTGCGACAGTAGCACAGTCACCCTTGGCACAGATTCAATCGGGGCAACGGGTGGCCATTGCTGTGGGGAGTCGTGGGATCGCAAACCTGAAAACTATTGTTGCCAGTGTGGTTCAGCAGGTGAGCGATCGGGGCGGTCGACCCGTGATCGTGCCTGCCATGGGAAGCCATGGTGGGGCGACTGCTGATGGCCAGGCTGCAGTGCTTGCTTCGTACGGTGTTACGCCAGAGCAAATGGGATGTCCTGTCGAAGCCAGCATGGACACGGTATTGATCGGGACAACTTCAGATGGGGTGGATGTTCACTTCGATCGTGTTGCCAGTGAAGCAGATCATGTTGTCGTGGTGAATCGAATCAAGCCTCACACGCGGTTGGCAGGATTGTATGAAAGCGGCTTGATCAAAATGCTGATGATTGGCCTTGGAAAACATCGTGGCGCCTATTTGTACCATCAAGTATTTCCCAATTACGACCATCGGCTTGAATTGTTGGCACCAGAAATTGTCTCAATGATTATGGAAAGTGTCTCCATCATCGCCGGCATTGCCATTGTTGAGGATGCGTTCGAGAATACCTCGCATATTGAAGCGGTAGCGTCGGCAGACTTTCTGACCCGCGAGCCCGAGCTCCTGGAATTAGCTCGCAGTCGAATGCCGCGTCTGCCTTTCGACCATGCTGATTTATTGATCGTGGATCAAATAGGAAAAGAAATTAGTGGTTGTGGAATGGATACGAATGTAATCGGTCGAAAGACCAATGATCGTAGCGCTGCACCCGATGAGTTTCCTAAAATACGGCAGATTTACGTACGATCCTTAACTGAAAAGACAGCGGGTAATGGATGTGGGGTGGGGATTGCTGATTACGGTCACCGTCGAATGGTGAACGCAATCAATGAAGAAGTTACCCGGATCAATTGTGTTACCAGTGCTCACGTTACGGCCGGAGCTATTCCTATCACTTTTGATTCAGATAGGGACGTATTGGATGCGGTGGTGTCGCAGACCCAGGCAGAGAGACGGTCGGATCTGAATTGGTTGTGGATTCGAGATACGCTTCAGCTCAGCGAGATTGCGTGCAGTCGGAGTTACTGGGAGGCAGCTAGTCAACGTTCGGACTTGGACTTGTTGGGTGAGCCCGCCCCCTTACGCTTCGATAATTCAGGTGATTTTGCATCCCGCCTGTTTTCGTGACTTTGGATTGTTTTCCATGTGAGTTGGGTGTTTTTGACTTTCAGGCCTGTTTTTGAGTTCAACAAGCATGTGATGACTGTGACCAAGGCTGGGTGGATGGGAAAATAGATGCACGACTTTGACTTGTTGCCGGTGTATCTATGATCCACGAACGGCTATCGTTTGATACTGTTCACCCAATTGGCAGTTCGTCTTGAGAAATAGGATTCATGGATTCACTTTTCCCCGAATCAACATTGCAGCGCATTGAGAAAAGCGGCGTGATTGCAGTGTTGGTCATTGATCAGCCTGAGGACGCAGTGCCTCTGGCACGGGCATTGTTGGCCTGCGGCATTGATGCCATGGAATTAACGTTGCGTACACCTGCGGCAGTCGATGCCTTACGCCTCGTTCGTGAGCAGGTACCGGAGATGCTCGCAGGGGTGGGAACCATTCTGAGTCCGCAGCAATTAGAAGAAGTTGTGGATGCTGGTGCTGCTTTCGGAGTGGCGCCCGGCTTGAATGTGAAGGTGGTGGAGCGGGCCAAAGAGCTTGGGCTGCCCTTTGCTCCGGGAATTGTGACACCGTCGGAGATCGAGTTGGCTATTGAACTTGGGTGTCGGGAGCTAAAGTTCTTTCCTGCTGAACCGAGCGGTGGGATCAAGTACCTTCGAAGTATGTACGCGCCGTACGCGCACCTTGGGCTCCAGTTTTTGCCACTGGGCGGTATCAATGCAGCTAACATGGCAGCTTATCTGTTCGACGCAGCGGTACCCGCGATCGGTGGGTCCTGGTTGGCTCCTCGGAAAATGATTCAGGAACGCAATTGGTCAGTCGTCATTGACCATGCCACTGAGGCCCGCCGTGTTATCAAGGAATTACGCGAGAAATGAAATCGATCATTACATTTGGTGAAATCATGGGGCGTTTGACCCCGCCTGGCTTCGTTCGTTTGGGGCAGGGATTGCCGGGTACCTTGGAAGTGACCTTCGCTGGGGCAGAAGCAAACGTTGCTGCGTCTCTTGCTTTCTTTGGTGCGGATGCCAAGTTTGTGACGGCGCTGCCTCATAATGACCTCGCGGACGCCTGCATTGCATCGCTGCAAGCCACTGGCATGGCCTCGCACATTGTCCGGACGGACTACGGTCGAATGGGCCTCTACTTTCTCGAAAAGGGAGCCAATCAGAGACCGAGCCGTGTGATTTATGATCGAGATCATTCGGCAATCAGTCTGACGGAAGCGCAGGTTTATGACTGGCCAGGGATTTTTGCCGATGGACAATGGTTTCACGTCACTGGGATCACACCCGCAATTTCAAGCCAAGCTGCCGAAGCGACTGTTGCTGCAGTTCGCGCAGCGAAACAGGCTGGACTGACTGTTTCCTGTGACTTGAACTTTCGAGCAAAGCTATGGCAGTGGGAACCTGAAACCCCCAAGCGTGATTTGGCTAAGCGAGTGATGTCCGAAGTGTTGACCAGCGTTGATGTGCTGATCGCAAATGAAGAAGATTGTGGTGATGTACTAGGAATACGCGGTGAACATTCAGATGTGCATTCCGGGAAACTGGATATTGCAAGCTATCCTGAGGTGGCCAAACAGGTAGTTGCGGAATTTCCGAACATTGGAATCGTCGCGACTACCCTTCGAGAAAGTTTATCTGCGTCACACAATAATTGGGGCGCGATGTTGTATGCGGCTCAAAGTGAAACTGCAATCTTTGCACCGAGGCGGAGCAATGACTATGCACCCTATGCGATTCGCAATATCGTGGATCGTGTGGGCGGTGGAGATTCCTTTGCAGCGGGACTCATTTATGCGTTGACCAATGCAGATTATCCATCGCTGGAAGACGCCTTGGATTTTGCTGTGGCGGCATCCTGCTTGGCTCATTCCATTGAAGGTGACTTCAATCATTCGAGTCGTGCTGAGGTTGATGCATTAGCTGGTGGGTCAGGATCGGGGCGAGTCGTGCGTTGATTCAGCGTTAGCGGTGTGCGACCCCGATGACCACGCTTTTTTGCTGAATACTCATGAAAACTGGAATGCATGAAATGGTAGAAGTTGTGGTAAACGTGGTAAACAGAGTATGGAATCGCCAGGCTTTGCTTGGTCTCGTGATGTTACTTGCGATGAATGTGCATGCTTGCCGTGCTGCGCGGCCCAACGTGTTGATTATCTTGACGGATGATCAGGGTTGGGGAGATCTGGGGATTCACGGAAATACAAATCTTTCCACTCCACATCTCGACTCGATTGCAAAGCAGGGCGCCTCTTTTCA
>CAXGRW010000019.1:0-20546 GCA_964012125.1 uncultured Rhodopirellula sp. | reverse complement strand
CCCCACGCCCATGATTCAAATTGTTTGAAGAATGTTTGTTCAGCTTTGACCGCTGTCACGTGCTCTTCTGTATCAGCACTCTGTAGCAGTGTCACAGAGGTAAGGTTCAGGTCAGGATTAAATAGGAGGAGTGATTCGGTAGGTCCCCGATATCCAATTACATCATTGGCGATTGGCAGTGTGCGAGCAACAAGACCAACAGTTTCCTGGTTCTCATCGACCAGACGCCACATCCCGTTGGCGTCTTGCTGCGGATCCAAAGATAGATCTTGTCCTGACAAGTCATCAGGCAATTCAATGACTTCGATGGGTGGTGCTGTCACCGTTTCGCTTTGGGGGCGAAGTGTCGGTTTGGGTATGGCTAGCAGCAATGAAATGACCACGCATGTACGAATGACATGAGTGGCTTTCGCCTGCAAGGGACGCATGAGCTTTGGCTTCGTCACCATGGAAGACGTTTTACTCGATTTCCAAAAGACGAACGGCGTCAACGTGGATCGTGCCGTCTGCTCCCTTGGTCCCGATCGTCACGACTACTTCATCCTGTTCTGCTAATGTGAGATCAGTGATGCTCACCACATCATCTTTGCTTTTCAGGCGTTGATTGATGGTGTGTTCGCTTGTGGATTCGTTGTGGCGAACGGTTACCGGAGTTTTTGTGGAACGGTTGGGGTGTGCTTGGCTGAATGCCTGGACTGAGTATCGTCCTGCTTTGGGAACTTTGAATTTGAAGGTTGCCGTGGCATTGGTGTTCGGTCCGGTGTATTTGTAGCTGTAACGAACGTAATTCGGTAATCCTGTTCCGTTTGTCCAGTTCCCTTTGAAGGTTGCAAGTTCATCGTCGATGACGATGCCAGCCAGTTTGCTGATATCCATGCCATTGGCTGGTCCTCGAGGTCCTGCCAGTGGTAGAGCATCTGATGGGATAATAATCTCTGCTGAGGGTGTGCTGCGGTGCGCTTTGCCCGGAAGTTTCAATAACGTCAGGAGTTCATCTAGATGTGATTCGTAGACGTCGCGTGGTTGGCAATCATTTAGTGCGCATAGGGAAGCAGCTTTTCCGACCACTTCGCCCATCATTCCACAGGTTTTCATAACGCGTACTGTGCCCAGTGCTTCGTGAGTGACGCTGATACAGCGACCCGCCATGAACAGATTGTCGATGTTTCGACTGTAGAAGCAGCGATAGGGAACCGGGTATCCATAGGCCCGATCGACACCCTTGCCGTGTACTGCTTTGGAAATGAAGGGGTTGTCAGCATATTTCTTTGCATACTGTTCTTTTGGGTAATGGAGGTCAATCGACCAAGTGCTGGGTACGCAGCCATCTGGGAACTCCTTTTTGGCCACGATATCGTCTTCGGTCAAAACAACATCACCCATCAGGCGTCGGCTTTCGCGTGGCCCACCGACGTACGCAACCCACGTGAGGATCGCGTTGGGATGCTTTGCTGCTCCATCGCGATTCTTCATTGCATTGAATGCACCATAAACTGCTCGGAGGTTCCAGTCTCGGATCCCCTCAGCATCGCCAATAGCATCCTTATCGAAGCCGCTTTCCCAAAACCATTGACCATGATGGTCGCGTGGGTAGGGGAAATCAGCCATTTGCAGATCGAGAGCCCAAGGGGTTTCAGGAAACGTTGTGGGCGTGTCCTGTTCGTCCCATGCCCACATGTTGCTCATACCCATTCGCCCATCGGGTGACATGTCGAGATCAGCTTTTGCCCAAGTGCCAATCCAGCCATGACCGGTGCAGTCAGCAAAGTAGTCGCCAATGATTTTGACTTCGCTTCCTGTACGTGTATCCAGAGCATGAACGGCGGCGATGCGATTCCCATCCATATCGACGCGGTGAGCGTGATGATTCAAAAGAAGGTCGATGTTCGGTTCATCGCGGATGACCTTTTCCTTTAGTTCATCCCCAAATTCTTCGTAAGTGCCGGGAGACTTTTTGGCGTTGTCGGAAATCTCCTCAATGATCTCACCAATCCGCGGAAATTTACCCCGACGGATGTTCCCTTTCGCCCACACGCGCACTTCGCTTGATCCATTTCCACCAAGAACAGGTCTGTCTTGCACCAGAGCGACGCGGCATCCCATGCGGGCCGCTGACAGGGCGCTGCCCATGCCTGCGTACCCTCCGCCAATCACAACAAGATCATACGGGCCGCGATTTTCAGGGGTCGCCGCCAGTCCCAGTTGGTCACGCCGCCACTCAGAAAGTACCGTGTCAGCTGGAGGAGGTGGTTGATCGGTTTCTGTGGTTAAGTAAATGCAATCACACCGTCCATCGAAACCAGTTAGATCTTTCAGGCGTAGCTCGTTGGTTCCTTTCTTGAGCGCGACGACACCTCCATCGTGCCAGCCCCATTCAGCGCCTTTTGTGCCGAAAGTTGCCTTCGCTGGTTTTCCGTCAATGATGACCTGAAACTTGCCCGGGGAGGCCTTGGAGTTCCACCGAGCGACCCAGTCCTTGGTTCGTACCCAAAGACGATAGTTCCCTGATTCGGCAACATTGATTGTGGTGACAGCATCGTCGACTGGTCTTCCCAGTCCATGTGCCAGCAAATAGGGAGATCCCATTTGTTGAATGAACTGTGTGTCAAGTTTCCAGCCTCCAGGCTTTTGAAAACTCTCGGCTTCAATAAATACCTCAGCGGTTGAACCAACTAACGGCGTGAAGCAAAAGTAAAGTGGCAGTAAAGCACGGAGGGTGCAATTTAAAATCGAGCGAGTCAAAGAGGACCTCGTTAGGATTCAGTCGACTATTCGAGCCGATGGTTTTTTGGGTGGGAAGTAATCGGCGGTGCAGCTCTGCTAGTTATGCAAAGCTCGACACGCTCGATGTATGCGGACCATCAATAGTTTAGCCTAAATGAGATCTAAATCACATGGACGTGTGTTTCTGTTGACTGACCAGAATCATTGAAAAAACGTATTTCAGGACTCGTTTTTGACGGATTGGCTCATCCGAAGCGTAGAGCTTCCACAAAGGACCAGTTCGACCATAGGATGCACAATCAAGTGGCCTTATCGCAGCGGAGGGCGATCGTGGTGTTGACGGATCTGGTTCAGAAACACGAAAGCGCTGGGGTGTGATTTGATCAGACGCACAAGAGCACTCGTGGATGTTTGCCAGACAGGCCCAACTGCGCTGGGCTGGCCACCACACGCGTGTAGGTCATTCAGAAGTAAGGCCAGCACTGCGGGTTTATCACTATTGCGATCACTGATCTTGAGTGACTGGCCCTGATATTGTTTTCTCAGCTTTTCTTCTTCTGAAGTTAATTCGTGTCCATCGATGGGGGATGGGCTGCGTACTTCAACGGCCAGGCGGAACCGTAACCGTTCCAAGGCAACCTTGCGATTGTCGGCTTGACTCCTTCTTTCGGTAGCTTCTGCCGTAGTATTGGTCGGTGGATAATGCAGGAAGGCACCACTGCTGGTCTTGTTTCGATGTTGTCCTCCGGGACCACTTCGCCGCTGTGTACGCAAACCACAGCTTTCCAGTAACCGATCAGGATGCAGGATGGCTGGGTGAGCGTTACTCACCAACACAATCGGTAGACGTTGATCCGGGTCAGGGATCTCCGGTGCATCGTGTGTGCGTGATGAAGAATCAGCCATGCTTTCAGCAATTAGCTCGAGTCAAAAATAGGTGGGATAAGCAGCAGGAAAATTGCAAACGTTGAGTTTGCAAAGCTTGAATTTAAAAAAAACTATTCTGCTCCCAGCCATGTGGCCAAGCTCATTAAGTTAGTGGCGAAGGTATCACTACGGATCACTTGGGTCGTTGTATCATCAGGACCATGGTATCGAAGTCGGCCCATTTCCACCCACGCGCCGCGAGTGTCAAGATCGTTCAGAATCGCCACTACTCTGTCATCCAGAGCCTTCGTGCGTTTTGTTCGGAGATTGGGTGTGGACTTGGGCGGTCCTGCTTTCGAAAGTTGTCGAATTGTTTTGAATTCTCTCTCAATGGAATTCAATTTTGAACTGACCACAAAAGCGTAATGAGTGGGCATGTCTTTGGAGGAGTAAGTCAGCTTGTATTCTTTTGTAAAGAATAGCGGTCGATTCGTGTGCAGTTCATAGAAGCGTGCAAGTTTTCCATTTCCAATTTCGGAGTGTTGATAAAATGGGATTGCCGCGTTTAGCGGTTTCAGGAAACGCTCAGCGTCTTCAATGCGCCCCACGGTGTGACGATAGAGACGCATGAGCGTCCGCATCACTCGTTGGGATTCTCCACCAGTAATTGCAGGGGGCTCAAATTTCCTTGCCCATGCGGGATGCATGTTTTTGTCGTACTGTTGCGACCATCCGGGTTGGGGTTCAGGTAGTTGCGCCAGGATCAGGAAATCGCCACCGCGACATGCAGCACGCCGGTAGTCAGAAGACTGATAAATGTCCGCAGCATCGATAAGTAGGTCAATCAGATCGCAGATTGTATTGTCATTGAGCGTATAAAAATCACTGTACTTTGTCCCTGGATATTCTTTTGGCCATTGCTCTGGAATCGAGGCTTTCATGACTGGATAAAGGTTGGGGTCTGGGAACTTACTGAAGCGTTGTGGCCATGCTCCGTTGGGATACTGGGATTTGAGTACTGAGTTCAATGCATACAGAACTGCTTCGTGTACTGGTTGATCGGCGTAGTCCATTTCGAGATCGAATTCCATCAGGAACCGAATGGCTGATTGTGACTTATTGTCGTCAAACGTGGTTGTGTTTCGAAGTTTGTCTTGGCTTGTTGATTCAATTTCAGTGCGATACGCGTATTTTGCTCGTTCTTTCGTGTCAAATTCGATGCGGTTGTCCCAGCCTCCAGATTTCAATTGCCCTTGCCGGAGGGCTTCGGCAGTTTCTTTGGCGGCTTCGAGGAGCATTGGATCTTTGCACAAGCGGTACGCTTGCAAAAATGCGAGACCGACTGCAGGTGTTCCAGGCGGTTCAATCCACGCAGTGCTCGCTGTCACGCTGCCCTCCCCTTCCCTTTTGGTTAGGTCAGCACTTATTTGGAATACATAGCCGCCGTGTGCCGAGGCGTGGTTTCTGAAAAAGCTGACAGCACGGTGCAGAGCTTCTGTGATTGCCGCTTCTGTGATTGCCGGACGCGTGGGGAGTGGTTGCGGATCATTTTCCACACCGCGTGTTCTCGAGCAGTTGGCTAATGCAAAAATGATGCAAGCCAACAACATCCGACACTTCTGAATCCGGAACTGGTCAATGTGTTGACAGGTGCGAGGGGAAGGTTTCACTGCTGCACCGCATCTTCAGGTTTTTTATCCGGTGTTTTTGAGGTGTGGTCATGGATGATTTTCCAACCGTCGGGAAATTGGCGAAGCACCAAGGTAAATCGCCCTTCCATGGGTTGGCTGTCCCTCGCAAGTTTCCATGTGCCGAGCACCTGCATGGCGTCCTTGCCTAGTGCTTGAAACTCAAGCTTTTCGAAGTCCAACGTTCCCATGGTTTTGGCATCGGGGTATCGCTCTTTGTAGCCTTGCAGGGTTCTTGCATACCCGCGTGTGACTTTTCCACCCGATGAAAAAGTCAACTGGTCACTATTCCAGTAGGGCTTCATGAATTCATCGATGTCACCTTGATTCCAGTCTTTGACTTGTTGCAGAAGTAATTCCGTGATTTCAGTCTGCGTTGTAGATGGATTTTTAGCGGCTGTGGGTCCATTGGGCGGTGGGGAACCACCGTCCTTGAGTATCAAGTGAGTTTCAAATCTTCCTGAGCTATCAGCGGCTCCGCAGCTCATCCCGGGGGTGTTGTGTTGCATGACGATTTTCCCATCCTTGGAAAGCGCGATGATTCCACCCACGCCAGCCTGCAAGGTTTCCCGCATGATGGTGGTGACCGCATCTTCGATGCTTTCGTCGGCATAACGCATTCGCGCGGCGACGTCATAGGCAACCGAGTTGCGGATGTACTCTTCACCAACGCCCGTGCCAGATACAGCGCACGTATCATTGGCGGCATACGTTCCAGCTCCGACAATTGGCGAGTCTCCCACTCTGCCAGGTAGCTTTTTCGAAGTACCTCCAGTGCTTGTTCCTGCTGCAAGATTTCCATCAGAATCCAGAACGGCACATCCAACAGTTCCAAAGTGTGGTTCGGTTTCAGGGAATCTCGCTTTACTCAGAAAGTAATCAGGTGCGACGAGCGGTACTTTCTGTTGTTCGGCAAATTGATTCGCACCTTTTCCAGCGAGCAGCACGTGTGGTGTTTCAGTCATCACCAGTCGAGCCAGATTGATGGGGTTTCGTGTGGCCGTCACTCCTGCGACAGCACCGCAGGCACGTGTTTTTCCATCCATGATCGATGCATCTAATTCGACGTTACCTTCCTTGGTAAGGACGGCACCTCGCCCTGCATTGAAAGCCGCATCATCTTCAAGAATACGAATCACCAGTTCCACTGTATCCAGTGCATTACTGCCATTGGCCAAAGCGTCGCGACCGGCTGTTAGAGCACGGTTAAGTCCCGCCTCCCGAATTTTGGTTTTGGCGTCATTCCATTTCTGTGGGTCACTGCCAGCACCACCATGGATCACAATTGCCCAACTCGGTTTCTCGTCTCCGGAACTTTTAAGAAGCGGCATGAAAATGAATCCCAGAAAAGTTACTGATAGTAGGAGTGTTCGAATCATGTTGTTTTACCCATGGTTGTGACCTATCAAGTGCCCCAGAAGCTCGGATATCTGTTCTGGAGAATCCGCGAGTGAGCTTTGGTTCATGATTTTCCATTGCCGCTCGTTGAGCAGTGCAGGTGTACCGGCATCAGGCAGGTTTTTTCCCAGCCGTGTGCCAATTGTAACCATCAATTCCGCCAAGCCTTCACCAGTCAAAGCATTTGTGCCAACATCAAATCGGTCGTCCAGATGATCTGGGAGTTGGCGGAACTGGAGCTGCTGGTCGATCTTGTTTAGCACACGAAGTTGTCGTATTTCAGGTGATGGCAATGCTATTTTACTGAAGCCACCCTCGGGTAGTGGTTCGCAAACCAGCAGCAATAGGTCGGCATTGCCAGCCGCAAGCTGGGCTTGTCGTATACCTTCTCGTTCGATTGTTTCTACCGCTGCGTGGTCACGGATTCCGGCGGTGTCACTGAATTGGATGGGTAGCCCAGCGATGACCGTGTTGGCATGCAGGACATCCCGGGTGGTTCCAGCCATGTCGAGCGTGATACTGCGGTCAAATCCAACTAAGGCGTTCAGGAGGCTGCTTTTGCCTACATTGGGTGGACCAGTCAGAACCACACGAAATGGCTCAGCCAATCTCACGGTGGTGGCTGCAGTGCTCAGCAGGGGCTCCAGCTCAGCCCGGAATTCTGGGATGGTGGCCGGGGTCACTGATGTTCGCCACTTCTTGGCCCAATCAAGCAAAGCACCCCGGACCTGATCCATGGCAATTCCGGCGGTTCTGGGAGTGTTGCATTTCATGAGAACAGTTTCGGCCTCGCGGATTAGCAGCGAGTGTTCCGAAGGCTTCGAGCCACTGGCAGCTGAGGCAGACGTTGCACGACACGCCCGCAGATCGGCTTCAATTCGAGCGACGGCAGCGGGCCCACCATGGCAGTGAATTTCGAACGTTTGGTCTGGCAGGGGGGTGATTACCACGGATTCAGCAGGTTGCTCGGTGGATTGAGCTTGTGTTTCGGAGTCTCCGGTGGCCTCTGGTTCAGTCCCGATCCAGAGTCCGTAACGGATCTGGCCTTCCTTGAATGGGACGTGATTTGCGGGCTTAAAACAGCGTTGAATGATTGGCTCAGCACCCTCTCCCTGCAGCATCAGCACAGCGATAGCACTCCTGCCCGAGCCTGTCAATTTTGTGAATGAGGCCACAGGCATACGTGCATCACTGTGGGGATTCTCTATCTTTGATGAAATGCTTTTACCCAGTTCGTGGTTTTTGTATGAAGACATTGGTCGTTTGTTGAATAAACTGTCGCGATCGCTTCGGCTGTAATTCCCAAGTTTTTAGTTTTTCAATCGCAACATGTCGACGAAAAAGCCAGATCTGGACTCGATGACGGATGAGGAGTTGCTCGATGCGCGGATCTGTGATTTGAAGCTCACAATCCGCGGAACTCCTCTGGAAGATCGGATCCAACAGCTTAACCACGAATTGGCACATCGCGGACTCAAGTTCTCACCGCATTGTTGGTTGAGTGACGAATGGTTCTCACCAGATGGTATTCCAGGGATCGCGATTCCCTTCTATTTGGCTCACCCAAGATTGATGCGTCTGGAGCGAAAGCAGTTGCTTGAAGTTGAGGGTGGCACCAAAGCCTGGTGCATGAAAATCCTGAGGCACGAGGCAGGTCACGCGATTGACACAGCCTATCGTCTTCGACGGCGTGTCCGCTACCGGAAAGCATTTGGAAAACCTTCTCAGCCTTACCCAGATTGTTATCGCCCGAAGCCTTCCAGTCGAAACTTCGTGCAGCACCTCGAGATGTGGTACGCTCAGGCACATCCACTGGAAGATTTTGCAGAGACCTTCGCTGTTTGGCTTCGTCCGGGATCACGATGGCGAACTCGCTATCGAAACTGGCCGGCGATCAATAAGCTGAATATGGTCAATGATCTGATGAAGTCGATTAATGGAAAAAGCGCTCATGTGAAATCAAGGGCCAAAGCGGAACCGATTTCAAGAATCCGAAAAACTCTTCGTTCACATTACGAACGCAAACGAGAGCGATACGGATTCGATTTCCCAAGTATCTATGACAACGATTTGCGAAAACTCTTTTCGAGCGATCCAGCACATCGGCGAAATCCAACGGCCGCAGCCTTTTTGGTGCGCGTTCGTGGTGAACTACGCCGCGCGGTTGCACGCTGGACTGGAGAGTACACGTACACGATTGATCAAGTGGTGCAGGAAATGATTCAGCGATGTCGTGAGCTCAAGTTGCGTTTGGGAGCATCTGCTGAGGATGCAAAGCGTGATGCGATGATTCTGGTTGCCGTGCGGACGACGAGCTTCATACATGAGGGAAGGCATCGCTTTGCCATTTAATATCTTTTGCTCTGGTCACGAATATCAGTTGGAATGTTGTCCACCGGGATTATGGCTGGACTTGGTTTTGTCATGTTCTGCTGCAACGAAACTAATCAATAGCCACCAACCCCGAGCCAAGCGATGAGCAAATTGCGTGTTCTGGTGCTTGTGCGTGATGGCCATGTGCCGCCTCAAAGTCTCGATGGGGTTTCAGAAGCTGAGATGGACCCGTGGAAAGCAGAGTTCGATGTTTGTGAAACTCTGCGTCGCTTGGGACATCAAGTGTTGCCTTTGGGGGTCTACGATGATCTGGCGCCGATTCGAGAGGCGTTGCGAGATTTTCAACCCAATATCACATTCATGATGCTCGAGGAATTTCATGGCGTTGTGACTTATGACTTTGCAGTGATCAGTTACTTGGAACTAATGCAGCAACCTTACACAGGCTGTAATCCTCGGGGATTACTGTTGACCAAAGATAAGGCTCTGTCAAAGAAGGTACTGACTTACCATCGAATTCCCACTCCAAGGTTCACCGTATTTCCGGTTGGGCGGACGGTTCATCGGCCAAAAAAATTGTCGTTTCCGCTGTTTGTTAAATCAACTGTTGAAGATGCTTCCTATGGAATAGCACAGGCATCAATCGTGCATACCGATGAAGCTTTGGCCGAGCGGGTCAAGTTCATTCATGAGAAAACGAATGATGATGCGATAGCGGAGCAGTACATCGAAGGACGGGAACTGTACGTTGGTGTGTTGGGTAATACTCGACTGCGGACTTTCCCTGCTTGGGAGATGAGCTTTGGTAGCATGCCCGACGATCTCGCTCGCATCGCTACCAGTCGAGTCAAATGGGATCGGAAGTATCAGGAAAAGCACCAGATCACGACGCACGCTGCAAAGGATCTGGATGATGCGACACAAGAACGCATCTCAAAACTCTGCAAAAGGGTTTACAGAGCACTCAGCATGAGCGGATATGGACGCATGGATTTGCGGATGACAGAGAAGGGAGAAATCTATGTCATTGAAGCAAATGCAAATCCAAATATCGAGTTTGGTGAAGATCTCGCGGAATCGGCGGAGTCGGTAGGGATCTCCTACGAAGCGCTACTGCAGCGAATTCTCAATCTTGGTTTGAACTACAAAGCTGCTTGGATGACGGTTTAACAAAGTATGGCCACTCTTGAAACAACCAAACCGCGGTATCGAGGAATTGTGCCGCCTTTGGTGACACCCTTGGCGGATCGTGACAAGCTTGATCACGCCGGGACGCAAAAATTGCTTGAGCATGTGATCCAAGGAGGCGTCCATGGAGTCTTCATTCTGGGTACGACCGGTGAGGCGCCAAGCCTCAGCTATCACTTGCGCCGTGAATTCATTCAGCTCGTCAGCGAGACTGTAGCCCGTCGGGTTCCTGTGTTCGTAGGTGTCACTGATACGTCATTGGTAGAGTCCCTGAGGCTTGCAGAGTTTGCCAAAGACTCGGGAGCTGATGCAGTTGTCCTCTCGACGCCCTACTATTTTCCTGCGGGTCAGACGGAGTTGATTAAATACATCGCTGATATCGTGGAAGAGGTGCCGCTTCCCTTGATGCTGTACAACATGCCCAGCTTGACGAAGGTTTGGTTTGAAATCGACACGCTTCGAACGTTGGCGCAGCACCAACAGATTATTGGTGTCAAAGACAGTAGTGGCGATATGAAATACTTTCAGCAGATGCTGAGTTTGAAAACGATTCGACCTGATTGGTCAATGTTCATTGGACCAGAGCATTTGACCGCCGAAGCCATTGCGATGGGCGGTGATGGGGGGGTCAATGGTGGCGCGAACATTTATCCGCAACTGTTCGTCGATTTGTACGACGCGGCCATGGCACAGAACCATCAGCAGATCGAAGTTCTGACTCAACGCGTCAATCGGCTGCAGCAAATCTATAGCGTTGGTAAATACGCCAGTCGATTCATCAAGGCAACTAAGTGCGCCCTATCAATCAATGGCATTTGCAGTGACCACATGGCGGAGCCTTTCAATCACTTCATGCCGCCACAGCGGGCTGAAGTCAGTGACATCTTAAGCCGCATGTAGAATCGCGGGGGAGCGGTTCAGGCAGCACTGTAACCATTCAGTGGAAGTCTTGGGTCAATCGGCAGCATTAACTTGACGAGCTCAACTTCGGTCTGGATATCAAGTTTCTTAAATAGCCGGAGTCGATGTTTGGAAGCTGTTTGTACAGAAATCCCCAGCTCTCCAGCAATTGATTTGAGAGTCAGGCCAGTGACTGCAGTTTCATGAGCTTGTCCTCACGCCTTGAAGAGATTTTCTCAAGGGTTGCTTGCAGATGAGGGACTGCAGTTTTCCGTGACTTGGTAAGTTGTCGTGATTTGTTGGGGTTAATTGCGGGGTGGAAGGCTG
Source organism: uncultured Rhodopirellula sp. (assembly GCA_964012125.1). Lineage (GTDB taxonomy): Bacteria > Planctomycetota > Planctomycetia > Pirellulales > Pirellulaceae > Rubripirellula. The sequence goes on along the minus strand of CAXGRW010000019.1, from coordinate 9,120 downwards.
GTCTCAGGTTCACGCGGAGTCTGATTGAGGTAGAGATTCACGTCATGTGTGCCGCGACCTCCCGCTAGAATATCTACGTTGCCATCGCCGTTGAAGTCGTCGCACCAAAGGTCTTCGCATGCCATGGGGGCGTCTAGTTGAGTGCGCTCCCAACGTTCTCCGCTAATATCTGTTGCGTGATACAAATAGATCCCGGGTGAAGTGCCATCAGCTTTTGGTTGTCGGTGAGCTGCAACAACTTCGTCCTTTCCATCGCCATCTAGATCGGCACACCAGATGGCGTGTCCCTGTGCGAACGAATCATCCAAGACTATTCGTTGCATCTGGCTATTCAGTGCTTTGCCTAGGTATACGACCACTTGGTTCCCATGCATTGGCTCGATGGTAGCGAGCATGACTCGTTGCCCAAATGTGCCTTTTTTTACTTCCCCTGCTCCTTGTTGCGTTGGTTGTTCGCTGGTGGCACCCTTGGAGAGTCCCGTCACTGAGAAACTGCCATCGGCCGCACGCTGTACTAAGCTTAAGCCTTCCTGACTGGCCACGATGGTGTCCTTGGATTGGTCCGGTTTGGTGCTGTTGATGTGCCAATGATTGTGAGCACGATTGAGAGAACGAGCCATGATTTTTGGTGTCCAATTTCCTGTGGCTGGTTGATCAGGAATTGGATAGGCCAGTAGGCGAATACCGCTATTGGCATCACCGTTAAGCGGGGTGACAACAATTTGATCACGTCCTGTTCCCAAAACATCAGCGAATCGCATCCGGTGTGTCCAAGCTTCGGCACCAATGGGATGAACCGTCCAAGGTTCCTGCAGAGATTTGCCTCGGTTGATCCAGAAAATCTCTCCACCACTCTTTGGCCATCCTGCCCCCATCGCGAAGTCGACTTTCCCATCTTTGTCGATGTCACCAGCAGTGATGCAGACATGATCTTTTGTAACAGCATCACTGATCATGACGTGTTTTTTCCAGTCAGGATTCCGATACCACATCGCTTCTCGTTCGCTAATAGCGACAACATCCAAGCGCTTGTCACCATCAACATCTGCAGCTGTGACTGCGTAGCAGACCTTGCCTAGATTCGGATCGATCACGATCTTTTTGAAGTTCAACTGCTCAGCGAATGTTTTTTCGATTGGCAGTACCAAAGGCAACGTCATCAAAAAAGAGATCGCTAATGCGTTTGAACGATGCATGAGGTGGCTCCGCAAAGATAGGTTATCGGTGTGATCCAGTGTAATGATTGGATTTGCTAGTCTAGCGAGTTTGTCAGCGGCCAGTAGTGAAACCTGTTGAAGCAGTGCTCTGTTCACTACTTTGCAGGCGCAAAAAAAGGGCGTCCCGTTCCCGGGACGCCCTTGAATTAATAACTGCCTTTCAGCAGTTTGCTGAATTCACGAACACTACTATTCGTTGGTTTCTCTGCCAAGCATCATCATGATGGGAGCTTGAGCACCTGCAGCGTTATAGGTGTAGCCAGCTTCCAAGGCACGGTCGATCCGTTCCTTGGTCTCTGTCAGGTGAGCCTTGGTGTAGGCATCCATCTTCTTGCCACACTTCTCAAGTGAACCTTGGATTTTGCTGGAAAGCGCTCTCAATTCCATTCTGGCAAGGTTGCTGATGGGTTTGTGTGCTGCCGTGTCGTCGGATGATCCAAGGATCAGGTCGACGAGCCGTTGCATATGCTCACGTTGAAGGTTTCTTCTCAGTGAGGAGATCATGGGCTCGCGGTCATTGCGTCCATCTGGGCACTCTGCCTCCAGCTCGCTCCAAACCGTTTCATTGATTGATGAAAGCAGTTCAGGTAGCGTCAAGGTGTCCACGTCAGCAGGTAGTCGCAATTCGTTGTCGTAAACCCTTCGCAAAGTGGTCGGGTTCATCAACAACGTCAGAGCGGATGCCTGAACACCCAGAATTCGGTCGTGGATTGGCCAAGTTGCTTCATTGGACATTGCACCACGTGAGCCACCATCCAACCATTTGTCGACACTCATTCGTTCGAGCAATTTTGGTGTCAGGCCATACGCATCGTCGTTGAACGAGGTGTCGATCACAAATTGTAGAGCAGCTCGCTGCTGGTCAGCAGGAACGACCTCAACAGGTGGGCGATTACCTGGATCACCCTTCTTGTCACGGTTGATAAATGCTCCACCGATCCAGTTTGCCATCATGTTCATGGCGCGTGTTTGCAAGCTGAGTGTCAGCTCATAACCACGGCGGGCTTTCGCCCAGCTGTCACCGTCTTTGACAAACTTATCAAGGATGCGTTCTCGGTACAGTTTGATCAGCTTTCGCTGCTCATTGGCGTAGTCGAGAGGATCCTTCGAGAAGTCATACCGGCGAGCCAGTGGATCAGGACCGTTGGTGTCTTCATCGGTAGCGTATTGCAGTTCGGGTTCGTTGCAACGCTTTAAGATTGATGCAAGCTTCTTGTCGTCGGAAGTGTAGCCGTACTCGATCGCCCAGTAATCGTACGGTCCGATGTCAATCATTCCGTAATCGCCTTGGACTTCACCAGATTCAAGTCGGTAGTTGATCGGTGTGTAATCCATCACCGATGCGGTGAACGTCTTATTGCCTTTGACGTCCTTGCTATTGATCTCGTCAAGAGTCAGTAAGCCAGAGGCTTTGAAGTTGTGACGAAGGCCGAGGGTGTGTCCGACTTCGTGGGCAACCAGATCAGCGAGCAGGGGGCCGACGAACCATTCAGGCATGCCATCGAGCATTGGGTCAGCAGGTGCTGTGGGTTTCTTAGCCACAGCTTCGCTACCTTCCTTTTTCTCTTCGGCTCCATCTTCTTTCTTCTCTTTGTCGTCCTTGTCGGCTTCTGCATCCTTGTCGGCTTCTGCATCCTTGCCAGCTTCCTCAGCTTTCTTGTCGTCTTCCTTTTCCTTGGACTGATTCTTTTTCTTTCGCTTCTTTTGCTTCTCGGCTTCTTCGGTTGCCATCAGAGACAATGCCCAGTCCATCCGAGCCAAAGCGAGATCCAGGTTGCGACCGCTGGCGGCCATGCAAAGACCGTTTTTCTGGCTGACCTGTCCGTACAGACCATCGAATTCATCGTCGCCGAGTAAGGCAGGATCTGCCTGTGCGAATTGATAACCTGCCATCGGCAGTTGCGACTGCCGTTGAAACTCACTTCGAAGATAGTTTGCTTTTTCTGCTGGAGCCAAACGCACGCGTGGATCCCAGCGTGGGTTCTTTCCAAGCCATGCCAGTGTTTCCGCTGCCATGCCTTCCATCGCCAGTTTGGGCATCAGGTCTTCATAGTTGTAATTGAAATGTCGAATCCAACCGTCGGTCAAGATGATGTCGGCGTCGAGGATCTCACCCGTGGATGGGTGTACGCGACTCGGGCCGATTGCTGTTCCCACATCGTTGTTCAACCAACGAATGAAGTTGTAGCGAACATCCTCGGGGTCTTTTTCCATGTGAACACCGCTTTGGGCGTCCTGATATTCGATCACGATCGCGTCGATCAAGCCTACCTTTTCGAATGCTTTGTTCCAGTAATCAACACCAGCCTTGATCCATCGGCGATAGCGAACGGGCGCAGTGTGCTCGACGTAGAACCGAATGGGCTCTTTTGGAGGGCTGAGTTGAAGGCTCGGATCACGTTTCTGCAATTTCCAGCGATTGATGAAACGAACGCGAGTGTCGTCATCCTCGTATCGGCTCAAATCGGAGAACGATGTCGTGAAGTAACCCACTCGCTCATCAGCTTCTCTGGGCTTGTACCCTGCTGTCACACTGGGGACTTCACTAAATGAGTAGTGAATCGTTTGCAGGCGGCCAGTGCCTCCCACAATCTCAAAAGCGATTTCGACATTCCCTGGGAATACCTTGGCGGAGGCCAACTTCGTGATTCGGCTGTTGCTAATGCGCACCGACGGTCCGAAGAAACGGCTCGCGTTTCCAATCAGCAGTGAATCCAAATCGATGACGGGGCCACCGGTTGGTCCTAACGCAAGGATTGGTACATCCAGCAACACGCGATCGGTGAACAAACGCTTCACGGACGCTTTGCTTTCGGCATCGCCGGTGGCTCTGATGTCCAAATTGGGTGCAATCAGCGCCAGACGATCGCCGTAACGACGCCACTGAACGACCCAGTCGCCTGATTGAAGACCGGCGTACTTGTCACCGCTGCTCACAGTCAGAGCAATAAAGTAGTTCTTCCCCATGAAGTTTTTGGGCAATTCACCCAGCAACTGAGCATCCTTGTCCTTCTTCCACAGAGTAAAGAGGCCCTTGGGGTTTTTCTGGTCATTGACGGCTAACTTGGTGTAGCCCTCAGAGACCTTGTCGAAGGGGGCTAGAGCGGCCTCGGCGCTCGCCAACGGAGCGAAAGCGAGGGCGAGAGCAATGAGTTTGTAATGGTATTTCATTCCGGACACTTAAAATTAAGGATTGGATTCCTTGGGAAGGTTAGGTCACAGCAAAGCGTTGCAATGAAAAGCGACGCTTTTTCAGTCGAATTGGAGCGGACGGGAGAGGTCTACTACGTTCAACGCGCGGGGAAGGTGCTTAGTTCAGCACAACCTACCGTTTTATCCGATAAAGTAGGGGGAATCCAAACATTCTTTCCTACTTCTTCGCATTGTTTCGACGGAAGGTGCATTAAAAACAGGTCGGTTCGGCTCTCCGAAGTGATCTCGCGGCGGACATTGACGGTCTGCCTATTGACACCGACAATCCATGGACAGGCGTTTTTCCCTGTGCCGATGCCGGGCAGACCCGGTTCACCACCCTTATCATCGAGAATAGGCCGAATGAATCCTTTGCAGCAGCAAGATCCAGCAGTCTGGGACGCGATTGAAGCCGAAGCGATCCGTCAGCAGGATGGCTTGGAAATGATTGCCAGCGAAAATTACACCAGCTTGGCGATCATGCAGGCCGCTGGCAGCGTTCTGACCAATAAATACGCCGAGGGATATCCGGGCCGCCGATATTACGGTGGATGTGAACACGTCGATGTTGTGGAGAATATTGCACTTGAGCGGGCTCGGCAGCTGTTCGGTGCCGAAGCAGCCAATGTGCAGCCTCACAGTGGGTCGCAGGCCAATACTGCTGTGTACCTCAGTTGTCTGGAACCGGGGGATCACGTCCTGGGACTTGATTTGGCTCAAGGTGGACACCTGACCCATGGGATGAAGCTGAATATCAGTGGGCGGCTCTACAACTTTCACAGCTACGGAGTCGATCCGGAAAATCACCGTCTCGACTTCGATCAAATCGCTTCATTGGCACGAGAGCACAAACCGAAGTTGATTGTGGCTGGAGCGAGTGCCTATCCTCGCGAAATTCCACACGACAAGTTTGCTGAAATTGCAAATGAAGTCGGTGCCCGATTGTTGGTTGATATGGCCCATTACTCAGGGCTGGTTGCTGCAGGGGTCCACAACAGCCCTGTGCCGTACGCCGATTATGTCACCACAACGACGCACAAAACTTTGCGGGGACCCCGAAGTGGTCTGATCCTCTGCAAGGAAGACCACCTTAAATTAGTCAACCGAAATGTATTCCCCGGAACGCAGGGTGGTCCGCTCATGCACGTGGTCGCGGCCAAGGCAGTCTGCTTTGGTGAAGCCATGGCAGACGATTTCAAGGTCTACGGGCAGGCGGTGATCGACAATGCAAAGGTGCTCGCTGAGACGCTGATGGCCAACGGCTTGCCTCTTGTGAGCGGGGGAACCGAGAATCACCTAATGCTCGTTGATGTCACCGCTGCTGGACTTGGCGGAAAGAAGGCTGAGGCAGTGTTGGACAACTGTGGCATCACCGTCAACATGAACATGATTCCGTTTGACACTCGGAAACCGATGGATCCTTCGGGGATCCGGATCGGAACCCCCGCGCTCACCACCCGCGGGATGGGTCCAGAGGAAATGAAACGTGTGGGTGTCTGGATCCAGCAGGCGTTGAACAATTCAGACGATTCTGCGATGCATGAAAAGATCCGTGGCGAAGTGCGTGACATGTGTGAAGACTTTCCTGTTCCCGCGGGACGAGTCGCGACTGCCCCAGCTTGCTGATCCACCAGCGTTTCAGATTTCTGAATCGCTGGGCCCAGATATTTTTAACCCGACGTACCCCTCAATCCGTTCAATGCACAGAATTCTGATCGCTGATGACAACGACGCTAATCGGGAATTGCTCGAGGCTTATCTCGTGAATGTAGACTGCGAGATCGAGACTTCGATTGATGGTCAAGACACGCTGGACAAGGTCGCATCATTCAATCCTGATCTGGTTCTGCTGGATGTCATGATGCCGCGGTTGAGCGGATTTGAGGTATGTGAGAAGCTGAAAGGGAATCCCGAAACCAGCCGTGTCATGATCCTGATGGTCACCGCTTTGAATGAGTTGGGTGACATCGAGCGTGCTGTGTCAGCTGGTACGGATGACTTTCTCAGCAAACCGGTCAATCAGGTCGAGTTGCTCAAGCGGGTTGAGAATATGCTTAAGCTCAAGGGAACCGCGGACGAGTTGGAACGCTTGCGGCAGTACATCCAGGATATGGAAGAAAGCAACTGAACCTAGCTGGTTTTCGTCAAGCTTCACCGCTGCCTTCACCCAGCTTGCGAGCATAACCAGCCTCAGGATGTTGGCTTGCGATCAGCATCAGAACTGGGGCGTAGCGGATCGTTTTTGTTGAGATCCAGTATCGTGTTCACGACGTCGATCATCTGGTCCAGCCTGAACGGTTTGAACAGCACGCATTTCGGGTGAAGCCCATTCTGCCGTGCTTTCACGATGGAATGTCCTGGGTCGTACCCGAATCCCGTCATCAGAACCATTGGTACCCGGTGAATGATGTCACCGAGTCGCAACATGAGTTGATAGCCGCTGAAGTCGGGCAAGCGTATGTCGCTGATAATGACGTCATAGCCGCTTGAACCTCCACTGCTGCGAACCATCATCACGGCTTCTGCACCTTTTTGTGCAGTTTCAACGACGCAACCGTACCGTTCCAGCAACTGATGCGCGTCTTCGCGAACTTGCTCATCAGCATCAACTACAAGGATTCGTTTATCTCTCAGCGCTGCGTGTTGCGGTGATTGCACACCGGCTGGGACTGCTTCCAGGGGTGTCATTCGCTGACCAATCTGTTGAATGGTCTGCTTGATGTCTCGCGCATTGTGCAAGATTCGCCGCAAACGATCGACCACTTCGGGACTGTGCCCAATGTAGCCCTCCATCACATTCACAGCGTCATTTAGGATCTCATCAACGGGCATCGCCACTGCGCTGTGAATAGCATCACACGATTGTTGAGCAGTGTTGGCTTTTTGTGCAACCAAAAGCTCGAGTGTGTTCAGTGCAAAGGCAACGTCGCGAGCGAAGATTTCCAGGAACTGGAGGTCACTGTCGGTGAATGCGGCGGGTTCCGGGCTTTCAACATTGATTGTGCCAAGCACCTGATCGTGCAAAATCAAAGGGGCTGTTAAGGAACTGCGTGATGTACTCGTCCCCGGAATGAATAAGGGATCATTCTCGACGTCGTGGCAAACGTAGCTCATGCCGCTGGCGGCCACGTAGCCGGTAATGCCGTTCCCTTGGGGGTGTGCAAAGAGTTGCCGATCAGATGCATCCTGGTCAATCTCAACGCTCAACAGCGGAACGAGATTACCTGTCGCATGTTCGAGCAGCCGTATCTCAATGACCTCGAAATTGAGCAGATCGCTTAGATAATGGCGTATGTTCTCTTTCAGAAGGTCGATCCTGTCATCAACCTCCATCATGAAAATTTCTGTAGGACGAAGGTCCGCCAGTTCGCGACCTGCCTGATGGATCGCAGCTAGTTTTTGCTGTTGAAGGATTTCATCCGTAACGTCGCTGACCGTCACAATCAATTGCCGTGAGTGATTGCTTTGCACGATCGGTGCGGCGTGAATCTGATAGTACCGGTTGCCATCACTGTGCAGCGTGCTGGTACTTTCTTCGCTGGTGGCCAATGCGGTATGGAATGGGCAGAAATCAGGTCCCATGATCTCGGGATTCGACAATAAATCGTAGAAATTTCTGCCGGCCACTGGCAAATTGTCCTTACCGGCCCATTCAATCAGGCGATCATTCGCCCACAGCACGCGCATGTCCGAGTCCATCAACGCCACGCCTTCTGGCATGTCTCTCAGCATCAGCCCACTCTGGGCAATTCCACGAAGCTCACTGATTTGAGGCAACTGGTCCCGAGCAATCCACACGCCATCAATGGCTGGTTCATTCAAAGCGTCGACGACAGCAATGGAAGTATCGACGAGAATAACGCTTTCCCGTGCGATCTCACTGGGAAGCGTGGTCGGATCTCCAACGCAGATCAATTTGCCTGATTCGCTCATGGACTGTGTCACCGCCTGAGGCGATCGATTCATCGACCTTCTCCTATCACAACCCGTCTTGGCACTCCAAGACGTGGATTCACGACTAAGCCGAGGCGTGATCGCTCACGATTGGGCTGTTGCCGCCCGGCACAGAACAAAGCAATCGACCCCCTATGAACAAACCGTGAAACACGGTGGGGGCCCAACGTTCTGACACCACTTTGAATCATAGGGAACAAGGCATGTTTTGTCACAGGTGCCGACTTCTACAAGATGGGCAATGATTTTCACAAAATTGCCCCTCTTCGTGGCTATCGGCTCTTCCTATTCGATTCTTGCCCTTTGGGTGAAGAAAACTCCCGGCTTCTGGTTTGGGCTGTCGTCGTGGCCGGATTGCTGGGATTGAGTGGTGTGTGGGTCTCAGCGTTCACGGTGTCATGGTCTGATCAGGGAGGCCAACTTACCTGACCAAATGATGCCTAAAGAGGAAGACTCACGTCCGAAGAAGAGGCCGGAAAAGTAACCGTCTAGCCGTTACCATCGGTCCCAATTCATGACCACTGTGAAGTCTGGCCACCCTCAGCTTTTTTACTCCGCTCTGTCTCCCGGCGCATGCCTCAGGCAGGCCCGAGGCGGAGCTCACTGACGTTGATTCAAGGTCTGATTTTCCGAGTGTTTGTGATGTCGCTCACCTTGGAAAACTGCCTCAGGGAGGCTGCAAAATCTCCGAACATATTTACCTACCCCCCAAGTTTGTAGCCCGAGGAAGAGGCATGCCTCGTTTAAATTGCCTTAT
>CAXGRW010000018.1:0-20550 GCA_964012125.1 uncultured Rhodopirellula sp. | reverse complement strand
TGCGAACTCACCCACAGGCCCGCGAAAATCACTGGATTTTCGTCGGGCCTTTTGCGTTGGTAGACCCTCCGTTCGTGTCGATTCGTTTACCGACTGGTTGGTCATAACAATTGTGACAGACCGCTCCACAGGGCTCGATGTGGATGATCCAGTTCTGAACCAAGTTGACGACGATCTGAATCTCGCTCAATCGTTGAATGACGCGGTTTACGTTTGCCGGACAATGAGTTCAGTCAGTCCCGCTATCACCTTTCGTCGATCTGCTCTGCCCGCAAGATCTTGGCTGGAGACGTGATCACCCAGAATTGAAATGCGTTATCGACGTTTTGCTAGAAGAAGCTTCCTTCAAATTAGCGGCCCCGGATGCGTACTCCCGGTGCCACCGCGGTAAACCGATTTTCAACTTCGGTGGATCATCTTCGAAACAGTGGAACGAAGCCATAAGAATTGACTTCCAAAGGCACAGCTTGTTGGTGATACCGAAACTGGAAAATGGCTCTCCAAGAAGACAGGTGCGGGCGAACCTGCGGCCATTTAGACTCAACCCGTCATTCCGTTCTGGAGTCGTAACGGAAACCATCCACCGTTATGAACGGGACGAATGGGTAATGCCTCGGTACATGGAATAATTCAGCAGATTAGCGAGAAAGCTTTTTATTGGAACAAAATCAACAAGACAAGCGTGATGCCTCTGGTGTGACGGTCTCTACGGCCTGAGAGATTACTGAACACGAACAGTGGAGCAGCATGTCCGATGACCACCCTTACATTTGTATCTGACCACAAACCAACAACGCTTCGTTGGCTCAAGTCAATCTCGATCGCCGCGTCTCTGTTTATATTTGCCAACGTGGCTAGCGCGGGTTACTCCGTGCTTTCAGGCATCCCAATCACCCAAGGGCAAATGCGACTGAACGAACGCGATTTCGAAACAGTCAAAGCCGCAACGCCCAACGCGAGTCCTAGCTTTGTGCTTGAGGAGACACGCGTTGAGGCCGAGATTGCTGGGGTCTTGGCAAGGGTGAGAGTGTCACAAGTCTTTAGAAACCCATATTCAAGCCGTCTGGAAGCGTCCTACGTCTTTCCCATGCCAGAAAACTGCGCAGTTGACGCGTATTCGTTTCAAATCGACGAACGCATCGTGATGGGCGAGGTGAAAGAAAAAGAAGAAGCTCGAAAGGTGTATCAGCAAGCTCGCGATGATGGCCGCAAAGCGGCGTTACTGGAGCAGGAAAGAGCCAACATATTCACGCAATCAATTGCCAACATACCTCCCAACAGTGTGGTGGTCGTCAACATTGAATATGTACAACCACTCGAGATCGACGAAAATCGCTATGTCTTCCGTTTTCCCATGACGGTCGCCCCGCGTTACATCCCAGGAACTCCAACGACTCGTCCAAATATCGGGCGGGGCTGGGCAACGGATACAGATCAAGTACCGGATGCATCTCGCATCACGCCTGATCTATTGCCAGCTGGCCAACGAAATGGAAATGATGTTTTTGTTACGGTCAAAATTGATGGGGGCATGCCAATCCAGAAGATTATCCCAGTTACTCACGAACTGGACATTCAAAATACTTCAGAAACCGAAGCTCTTGTCACTCTAAAAAATCAGTCGACCATCGCCGACAAAGACTTGGTGATCGAATATCAATTGGCGGGAGAAAACAGCACGCTGGCGTCATTAGCGCATCGCGAGTCGGAGGAAACGGACGGCTACGTCATGCTTGCACTACAACCCAAGTGGTCAGTCGAAGCAAGCGAGATCACGCCTCGTCAAGTTCACATTGTGCTCGACACAAGCGGCTCGATGCGGGGCATAGCCATCAGTCAAATGCGACAGTTCGCCGAGCATGTTCTGGATCATTTAAACCCACAGGATGAGTTCCAGTTAATTGCGTTCAACAACCAATCAAAAGCATTTCAGCCTGCACCTGTGCCAGCAACGAGCGTGAACATTGAAGCGGGAAAAGACTTCATCCGTGGATTGAAAGCTGGTGGTGGGACCCAACTATTGCCCGCCTTGCAACTGGCACTCGGCAACGGGCGTGATGAGTCGACACCACCTCGCTATCTAATGCTGATGTCAGACGCCCTTGTCGGCAATGATCACTCCATCCTCCGCCACATCCAAGATGCCAAATTTCAAGATGCCCGAGTATTTCCGGTCGCCTTTGGAGCAGCTCCGAACGACTATTTAATCAACCGTGCCGCCGAACTGGGACGTGGATTCTCGCTGCAGGTAACCAACCAGGACAACGCCCCCGCACTAGCGACTCGTTTTAACGAATTGACCAGCCTGCCTTACATGACAGACTTGCAAATCGACTGGGGTGGATTGTCGGTACGAGATCAGGTGCCAGCACGTTTACCGGATCTGTATGCCGGAAAGCCGTTGATCGTCCTTGGACGCTACGACCAATCAGGCACTGAAACAATCACTCTCAAAGGCAATGTCCTTGGCCAGCCCGTTCAAATGGAGCTCGAATTGGAATTACCGTCTCAGGAGCCATCGCATGATGCCATTCCTTCGGTCTGGGCGCGTCAACGCATTCGCCAGATATGGAACCACAACGTCGGAAACGAAACACCGCAAAGCCGATCAGAAATCACAGAACTGGGACTTAGGCATCAATTGGTAACGCAATACACATCATTTGTTGCCGTTGAAAAAGAGTTGTCTGAGATCCCAAAAGGTAACCTCATCAGCGAAACCATCCCGGGCATGCTGCCAGATGGGATGACAGAGAAGCCGAACACTGGTCCACGCACGACTGCAAGCACAGCAGCGACAACGACTCAGCCTGCGAGCAATGGGCAATCCAAAGCAAACCAACCCGCAGCAAGCAACTCGACTTCTCATGCGGTAACATCTCGGGCCACGCCCCCCACCGCATCGTCGACCGCTCCCTCGTCATCGACAGCGTCATCGACAGCGTCAACGGGCAGGCCATCCAACAATTCCCAAAGTGGGTCTAGTGGTAGTCCAGGTGGCTCGGCAGGTGGCGGTCCAATCGGCCCCTTCACTGCCCTCTTCTCAATCGCTGGTGCCGGCGCAGCTGCAATGCTCCGGAAGAAAAAGACTGAACAGAATACGGAGCGAACATCGTGAACAGGGCCGATTCAATTAGCCCATCGAAATGCAACCGCACGGACGTCTGGCTCCAGCAGCTGCAATATTGGGTCAGCGAAGCGTGGAAACACAGCGGATACACCATGGTGATCGCTGTGGTGACGATTGTGATCTTCGCGTTTCCAGCGTTCACCTCCAGCCTGCAACTGGATTTCGCTTCCGTGAGGAGTGGCCAATGGTGGCTTGTACTTTCAGGACACCTGACACATTACGACGGTCAACATCTATTTTGGGACCTGCTGATGTTCGTGGTGCTGGGAGCAATCTGCGAACGTCAAAATAGAAAACTATTCGGTGTGCTTCTCGTCGTCATGGCCACCACCGTGTCACTTACGGTCATGTTTGCCTGCAACGGCATTTCTGAGTACCGAGGCTTGAGTGGAATTGACACGGGTTTGTTTGCTTGGCTGACCCTCACCCAGCTTCGAAGCAGCCTTGCTGGGCGAGAGCGATACTTTGCAGCCTTCTGGGCAACGAGCGGCCTTTTGCTAATCGGCAAACTGGGCTTCGAAATGATCACCGGAGATATTTTGTTCGTTCAAGCCGACGGATTCAAACCAATGCTGGAATCACATTTGTCTGGAGCTGCAGTAGGTGCCTTGGTTGCGTTGGCTATACCTACTCGTGGTGATGACTCGTAGCCAGTTTCAGGCAAACGCACGTGCGTTGGGATGTTTCGCACCCAACGCACACTGACTGGAGGCCTACCGAACGTAGCCTACCGAACGTAGCCTACCGAACGTAGCCTACCGAACGTGGCCTCACCAACTGACGTGGCCTCACCGACTGACGTGGCCTGATCGAACGACGTGCCCTTCGTCGTCGAAACGTGGCCTTTTCAGTAGCACGAATCTCAACAAGGCGGGCCATCTTCTGGTAATTCAGGCAAGCAGAATATCTGAGAATTTGACAGAGTCCAAACCACACAAGATCATGGTGCGCTGATCCTACCGTGCCCCAACAGGCGGTTCCGACACACCAGCAGACTCATCATGCGAAACCACCCATTAGCCATTGCAGCATTTTTCTTCACGATGCTTGCGATACCTGAACGTTGGAGCAGCGCCACCGAAAGAACCAATATTGTCTTTATCCTTACCGATAACCACGGTGCTTGGACGCTTGGCTGCTACGGAAATAACGACATTCGCACTCCCAACATTGACCGCCTCGCTGAAAATGGAATCTTATTTGAACGGGCAATGAGTAGTAATCCGGTGTGCTCACCAACCCGGGCCACTTATCTGACGGGTCTTATGCCGTCTCAGCACGGAGTGCACTCGTTCCTCGACAACAAATACATGATGGGCCCTCAAGCCTACTACTCCCTCGAGGAATTTGAGACCTTACCCGGGATCCTGCACTCAGAAGGCTACGTGTGTGGCTTGAGCGGCAAATGGCATCTCGGTGACAACCTGAATCCTCAGGACGGATTTTCTTACTGGGCGACGATGGTCCGCGGCAGCACATCGAACATGTATACAGACCCTGTCATCATTGATGGCAAGGTGACAAAAACGCCCAAGTACATGACTGACCTATGGACTGAACATGCCGTGCAGTTCATCGAACAAAACAAGGAGGGTGAGAAGCCGTTTTTTCTGTACCTCGCCTACAACGGCCCGTATTGCCTAGGGCCAATGCTGCTCAGGAAATCAAAAAACCGTCATGCAGAATATTACGCTGATAAGTTTCTGCCATCGTTCCCGCGTGACACTGCGCATCCGTGGCAGTACAGCAACCGCAAATACCACAACAACCCTGTCAGCATTCGCCGTGTTGCAGCTGAAGTGAGCGGAGTCGACGATGGCGTGGGCACCGTCATCGACACACTTGAAAAGCACGGTCTTTCCGAAAATACCATTGTTGTGTTCGCCGGAGATCAGGGTTGGATGGGGGGACAAAATGGATTTTTCGGCATGGGCGACCACACTCGCCCCATGGGTGCTCATGACCTGATGATGCAGGTCCCGCTGATTGTCTCGCACCCCAGCAAGATCACATCAGGCAGAACCGATATCATGGTAAGCAACACCGACTTCCTTCCCAGCTTGCTGGACTATGTGGGCCTCAAACACCGAATTCCACAGACCGTGAAGCAAAAGCTTTCGGGCCGGTCCTATGCAAATATATTGAGAGGCCAACCGATCGATTGGCAAACGGCCATGTATTACGAAATGGAAAGCTGCCGGTGCATCCGAACGGAGAAATGGAAATATATTGCCCGCCGCTCGCCTAATGGTCCGGGTGAACTGTACGACATGCAAGCCGACCCGCACGAGCGTTTCAATCTGTTCGGTCAAGCTGCTGTTGCGGCAACCCAAAATCAGCTTGCCGAAAAGCTGAATCAGTGGTTCAACACCTATGCCAGCCCTGAATACGACCTATGGAATGGTGGACACTCAAAAGCGAGGCGACATCATGCACCCAAGGGACATCCGGACTATCGGCCACGGTAACGGCTCACCGTGTCAGGTCCGCTACCCTCAGCGATGGAACCATTCCCGCATGAGACACAATTGAATAGTCCCGAGAAAACAACCAGTGAATCCAAGTCGTCTTTCTTTCCGAAACGGGAACATCGTGACGATCCTCATCGAAATCCGCATCAGCACCACTGCTGATGTAGAATTCAGCCCCGGCGTAACCAAATGGGCGGTTACAATGACACTCGGCTGAAACGGCACGCCGTTTCAATTGGCTCAATAGATGTGCCAAGGTCGGTTCAAAGCTGACTATCAAGGCTTGGGAAGTCAAACGCAGCAAGAAATTAAAATGAGCAACCAAACACTCAAACAATCCCTCGCCCGGCTGGAGTCAATTTCTACGAGAAACTTAACTTTGGAGGACACGGAGCATTTGCTAAGCCGTACCCGCGCTGCAATGACCGATCTTTCCGAGAAGATTGACGACACCTATAAGCAATTGGCTGCTGACTTCACCAACGCGGACCCTTTTTCGGTTGGCAAAGCAAGACGGCTACTGTCACGCTTTCAAACCCAAGCGGACTATCTGACCAATCTGGAAGAGAGCCTTGAGACACACTTTCACCAAACGCAAATCGAAAATCGCATGGCCGAGCGACTTGGAGGTCAACGCAACCTGAGAGTTCTTGAGTACGGCATCCTATTTCTGATTGTGGCATTATTGGGCTTATTGATTTATGACATGACAGCCGGACCAGACAGCATCCGACCTTGGTGGCTCACATCTCGCAGTATCTTTTTCATCGACGCATTTTGTTGTGTCATCTTTATGTGCGAATTTGCACTCCGCCTTAGTTGTGCTGAATCAAAACGCTTTGTTTGGAAACATCACTGGGTTGATTTCGCCACCTCGATCCCTATTCCCGGCGAGGCTCAACTTTCACGCTTTGGAAGACTGGGCAGACTAGCAAGGTTCGCAAGAGTACTGAGGCTACTTCGTTTTGCACGACTATTCTTCTTCCTGTGGCGAGGCATGGACAAACTTCAGGATGTCATGGACGTCAAAATGATGAAGAAAACCATCCGATGGTCAGTCATGGCGACTCTTGCTGGGGCGTTCTTTATCTATCAACTTGAGGGGCATGGAGCTGAAGATAACCTGGCCACCAATCCCGTCTCAACATTTGGCAAAGCGATTTGGTGGAGCTTCACGACCGTACTTACAGGTGGATTTGGTGACATCCACAATCCCAGTTCAACGTCCGGTCAAGTTTTGACCGGACTACTGGTGGTCGTGGGGATGGTTCTTGTCGGAGTGTTCACCGCTACGCTGACCACTATCTTTGTCGGTCAACAGAGTGAAACGGAAAATGAGAACATCGACTCAATCCTGACCCGCCTTGACGAATTCACTGCCTTGCAAGACCAATCCAATGACGATGGTAGCAGCAGTCAATAGCGACACCTCAAAACAACTCGGCACCAATAGCCACCGTTCATGAAAACTCCTCCTGATTCTTCCGCTTCATCACTGCTGATCGGTATCGCGGGTGGCAGCGCAGGCGGTAAGACGAGCCTTGCCAAAGAACTGGTTGCTGCAGCAGGGAACAAAATCGCAATCCTGGAGCTGGATCGTTTCTATCACTCCTTGGGGAACACAAAAGACTGCCACCAGGCGAATTTCGACGAACCCGCCGCACTTGATTTTGAACTATTGCAGACAGTGCTTGAGCAGCTGCGTACGCATGGAACAGCGTCCGTTCCAAAATATGATTTCGCCACCCACAATCGAATCGGATATGAACCCCTCAAGACTGCTCCTCTGATCATTGTTGAAGGCATCCTCGTTTTATGGAATAGAAACATCCGCGACCTGCTTGACTTCAGAATCTATGTTGATGCACCATCTGAATTGAGATTTCAACGACGAATGAAGAGGGACATGCAAGAGCGAGGACGCGACGCTGAATCGATTAAGCAGCAATGGAACGAAACAGTGCGACCAATGCATGACAAGTATGTCGAACCATCAAGACAACATGCCGACCAACTCATTGATGGCACGACCAATCTGGAAAGCACCGCCAACGAGTTACTGAATGCTTGGCTCGACTCGCTGGAAACCCAAAGTCGCAACACAGGACATGACGCATCTTGATAGACCTTGACGCAGGCAACAGCCAGCAGGATGCTACAGGAACACACGCAGTTGATACCTAAGCGAGCAAGTCATTCACAACCCTTGCCGGCTCAACCCCAGTCAGACCCAGATCGAGTCCCTTGAAACGGTACTTGAAGCGATGGTGATCGATACCCATCAAATGCAGGATGGTTGCGTGCAAATCCCGAACATGCACCCCATCGTTTGCAACGTGATACCCAAAATCATCCGTGGCACCATGAGTCAAACCTGACTTTGTTCCTCCTCCTGCCATCCACATGGTAAAGCCATGGGGGTGATGATCGCGTCCGTAGGTTTTCCCAGAGACCTGCGCGACGGGTGTTCGCCCAAATTCGCCACCCCAGATAACCAGCGTATCATCAAGCAAACCACGTTGCTTAAGGTCCTTCAGCAGTGCGGCAACAGGACGGTCCGCAGCTCCGCACTGGCGTTTGTGCTGCTGCTCAATATGCGTATGGGAATCCCAACCTCGATCATAAAGCTGAACAAACCGAACACCACGTTCCACTAACCGCCGCGCAAGCAGACAATTATTTGCCAGCGAGGGCTTACCGGGTTCAGCACCATAAGCGGCAAGCGTCTGCTCTGATTCCTGCGATAGATCTGCCAATTCCGGTACGCTGGCCTGCATCCGGAAAGCCATTTCGTAAGACGCAACACGGGAAAGAATTTCCGGGTCGTTGATTTGCTGATGCTGCTTTTCATTCATCCAACGTATCAAATCCAATTGTTCACGACGCCGCTGGCGAGTGATTCCCTCTGGATTCGAAAGATGCAAAACGGGGGTGTCCCCTGTCAGCAGCGGCACTCCTTGATGCCTTGAGTCCAAAAAACCATTACCCCAAAAGCTTTGCAGCAACGGTTGCGACATTTTCAAAGGCCCTGACGTTAGCACAATATAATTTGGCAGGTTTGCATTCTCTGACCCTAAACCATAGGACAGCCATGCTCCCAGCGTCGGCCTGCCAAACAAGACAGATCCACAGTTCATCATGTTCACGCCTGGGTCATGAACATTGGTCGTGGTCTGCATGGACCGGATCACGGTAAGCTCATCCGCCACACCCGCAAGGTTTGGCAGCAGTTCTGACATCACGGTTCCAGACTCACCATGGCGGGCAAACCGATAGGGCGATCCTTTGATGGCAGGCATCCCTCGAATCAACGCAAACTGCTGATGATCTTTCAACAGGTCAGCAGGGATTTTTTTACCATCCATGGTATTGAGCAATGGCTTGGGATCAAACAGATCAAGATGAGAAGGTCCCCCTGCCATGAACAGAAAAATCACCCGTTTGGCACGTGCTGGCCGATGCAATTCAGCAAGAACCCCCGCTCTGAAATCCTTTTCAGCAAGGGCATCCTGCGTAGCGACGGGATCCATCGCAGCACCAGAGTTCGGCAACATGCTTCCTAATGCGATCGTCCCGAATGCCAAGGCCGCATCATTTAGAAACATGCGTCTACGCAACGGAACCAAACCAACATTCTCAGTGTGTTTCTTTCTCATGGTCGTGTTAACGCCTCATCGCAATTCAGCAGTGCACCGCAAACAAGCGTCCATGCTGCCAGTCGCGCTGGATTGTCATTCGCGTCACCAGTGGCAATGGCTCTCGCCGCCGGCAGATCAGTGGCAAACATGCCCTGCTGGCTAGAAACATAGCTGAGCACTCGCTGCAATTCCTGCTGATCGGGCGAACGGGACAACAACCATTGATATGCTTTTACAATACGTAGCTCGTCATCGCCATCGACTTGTTCAATGAGCCGTCTAGCAAATCCCCTTGCCGCCTCCACAAAGATGGGATCATTCAACAGCACGAGAGCTTGCGTGGGAAT
This sequence comes from uncultured Rhodopirellula sp., assembly GCA_964012125.1. Classification (GTDB taxonomy): domain Bacteria; phylum Planctomycetota; class Planctomycetia; order Pirellulales; family Pirellulaceae; genus Rubripirellula. The sequence continues at coordinate 10,964 of CAXGRW010000018.1, read as the reverse complement.
ATTGGAGAGTTCACGCTTCACCACACAATTGTCACGAGCAGGAGCATCGAGTAACTCAAGCGTTGGATGCAAAGCCATTCGCCGCCAATAACTGTAGATTGATTTGCGATGACGATCTTGGCCTATGCTGTTCACCCACTCTCCGGGAAGCACCCTTTCTTTCCAGTACCCGAGCGGCTGCACAGGAAACACAGGCGGTCCGCCAACCGTCGTGGTCAAAAACCCACTCACCGCCAAAGCCTGATCCCTGATCTGCTCCGCAGGCAACCGTACTCGCGGCATGTGCGTGAGCAATAGGTTATCTGGATCTACTTCCTTGCTCTTTAAAGGAACTTTCGCAGATTGCCGGTAAGTCCTCGAGTTCACAATCAACCGATTTAGATGCTTCATGTCCCAACCACTCGCTACAAACTCCGTTGCCAACCAGTCAAGCAACAATGGATGGGTTGGCACGGTTCCCTGCACCCCGAAATCATCAGGCGTTCGGACAAGACCATGCCCAAAATAGGATTGCCAAAACCGATTGACTACAACGCGAGCAACAATCGGATTCCGGCGACTGACCAACCACCGCGCAAACTCAAGACGATTTCCTGGCTGGTAGCTGTCTGCGACATCGAAAGCAGATGGAACCGCTGGTTCAACCTGATCACCATGGTCGAGAAAATTCCCCCGGATGTGCACAAATGTCTTGCGAGGCACGCTCAACTCCTGCATCACGGGAACCGCCTTGACGACGATTTGGGATTCTGTCCCCGTTGACTGCAGTTTCGCCAGTGCCTGACGCAGTATCGCAAGTTCCTTCCCTGCAGATCCTATGGAAATCTGATCCCCTAGCACCTGATCACTCAACTGAACATCACTGAGCTTCCCCGTAAATTGATATGCAGGCTGACTCGGGTCGCCGTTATAGCCATACCCAATGGCGAGTGGCCGATCAGATACGCTGATCGCTTCTGGGACCTCCCCGGTCACTTTTGCAGCAAAATCCTCGACACCGTCAATGAAAATTCGAACGGATTCCCCAGCGACAAACTCAACAGCGACATGATGTTCCTTCCCATCATTGACGGGAATGCTGCTGTAAACAGTGATCCCACGAAACACATCCGGACTAGATGACACCCAGAAAAACAAGTGCCCTGGTAAGCTATTGGCATCTCCTTCACCACCAATACCAAACACATATCCACGTTGCTTAGCTCGCCAGTCATACTTTGAGACGATGTCCGCTACTGATGCGTCTGTTTGAATCGTCGCGACAATGGTGAGATTCTTTTGCAATGAGAACTGGACTGGATCATCATGAATGATCGGTTCATTCCAAGTGCCCAAGACCTGACTTGCTTGCAGGCTTTCTGGCGGCAGTAGTTGTTTTCTGGTGGTGTCGATTTGCTGCAGCAGCAACTGCCGTTGCTCAATCACATGGCCGGACCGTTCTGATGGTGGCAACCGATATTCCATCGTCGGCCCGCCCTGTTGAAAGCCTGCTCCACTGTGTTCAATATTGTTAAAGATAGATAGCAGTGAATAGTATTCACGCTGGCTAATGGGATCGAATTTGTGATCATGGCACTCAGCACAATCAAGGGTCAGGCCCAACCAAACTCGCCCGATTGTATTCACACGATCTATCACTCCCTTGATACGATACTCTTCAACCGGATAGGTCATTCCTCTAGCTTGCGGGGCATTACGATGAAAGCCTGTCGCCAATCGCTGATCATCCGACGCATCCTGCAACATGTCACCGGCCAATTGCTCGATACTGAATTGATCAAACGGCATGTTTTGGTTGATGGCGCGGATGACCCAATCACGCCACGGCCAAACAACCCGCGTTTGATCGTCAGCATACCCCCGAGTGTCAGCGTAACGGGCAAGGTCTAACCAATCTTGAGCCCGCCGCTCCGCATAAGCAGTCGTTTTCATCAGACGGTCCACGAGGCGCGAGTAGGCATTCTTGCCAGCATCATTTTTGAAAGCAGTGACCTCTTCTGCAGTCGGAGGCAATCCGGTCAGATCAAGTGTGACTCGACGGATAAGCGTATTTCGATCTGCTTGAACTGCCGGAGAAAATCCAGCTTGTCTCATTCGTGCATACACGAAAGCGTCAATTGGGTTTTCTGACCAATCACCAACGGCGACAGACGGCAACAAAGGACGCACTGGCGGAACAAAAGACCAATGCTTCTGGTACTCAGCCCCCTCGAAAACCCAGCGTTGAAGGATCTGTTTTTCCCCCACAGTCAGCGGCTTTTTGTGAGATGGCGGCGGCATGATCTCGTCAGGATCATCACTTTCGATCCGGCGAACGAATTCACTCAACTCTGGATGCCCAGGGACAATCACACCGCCTTTTTCGTTCGTTCCCAAGGCTCCCGCACGCTGATCCAGCCTTAACCCGGATTCTCGTGAGTGCTCATCAGGGCCGTGACATGCGTAACAACGGTCTCCCAAGATGCGTAACACATCACGATTGAACTGAAGCTTGCCAATTCCATCGCCAGCGTGGCAACAAGTCATCATCAACCACAAAAATGCGATTGCAAATATCACAGCACGGGCCGAATTACAAATATCGAATACTCGAAAAAACAGATTCCCCGGGCACACAACGGACCTCACTATCACGATCAAGCACGATAACCGTTCGACAGTACTCAACGTCCCGTCACCATTGCATCAACGATCTGCTTCATTTTGTGATCAGGAATGTGGCTCAAACCCCAATCTCTTATCCAGTTTCGAAACCTCGATCGGCAAGTAGACATGTCGAGCCCATGCCGGGACTCTTCGATCACCGCATCCACAACAGGCTTTCGCTGCTTTTGGAACTCGATGAAAACATTTTCAATATCGTTACTCTGATCAAGCATTTCAGCCAACAAGCACGCATCTGCAATCGCAGTACACGCTCCCATCCCAGCATACGGGCTAGTGGCATGTGCTGCATCTCCGATCAACAACAACCGCCCTTGGTACCAAGGATCCAACGCCAGCAAGTCCCCTGCTTTCGTTGAAACCATCTGTGCTTCATCAGTCATTGAAATACACTGCTGAATCACCTCTGGAATATCCACCATGCCCTGCTTGATCTGCAGCTTTTTTGAACTGGAAGCATCGGGCAAACGATGATTGAAAGCAACGTACCAACGCGCTTCACCGTTACCAATATCGGCCACGCCTGCCTTGCACCCTGGTTGCCAAAAATCCATGTGCCGATTTTTTTGCAACGACGGGGGATGATGATCAATCACAGCAATCCATCCCCCTGCATCGAGCATCTTCAACTCGGCATCTGGGTGAATAGCTGCCCTGACAACACTGTGCGCGCCATCGCAACCAATCACGACATCCCCCTCATCGGAGGTTCCGTCAGCAAAGAACGCAACCGCGGACTCCTGTCTGGTTTCAACCGACACACATTCGTGGCCAAATTTCAGATCCCCAGCCACCAACTCGGACATACACTCAATCAACCGCCGGCGATTCATTTCAAAGCTATCACCGCCATGGGACCGCGAAACTTCGCCCACCGGCATTTCACTGATTTTCTGTCCGCTACGACCGTGCACTTCGAACACTTCCAGCGGTGTTCCCACCTGATGTACCGGAACCTCAAGTTTCTGAAGTAAGTCGATGGCATAACTCCAGATCAGAAAACCTGTCTGGTGATGCTGTTGATGGTCATATTTTTCGTGGACTGTCACCGCAATCCCACGCTGTTTCAATGCTAAGGCCAAGGTCAGACCACCAATCCCACCGCCTACGATCACAATCTTTTTCATTGAAACATCCTGAAAATACAAACTCCAATTCCTGTCAGTTGATGCCTGACCGAAACGCCCCAATATAAGCTATGGATCGCTACCGCTGTTGCCAAGCATAACACAAGGGGAATTGCCTTTCGTCTCAACGCAAGCAATCAGCAGTAACCCTAAGCGAGTCAAATTGACTGTACAAAATTCTGCAATAACTTTTGCAAGTCAGTCACCCCACACTTCTCAACAAAGACATCAATGGTGTCACCCGTGATCGCCTCAACATATTGAGGATACGCCTTTACTCGCTCAATTAAGGACGAGCGGTTCAGTTCGGGATGAAATTGAGTGCCATAAATTGGTTTGCCTGCAATCTTGAAGGCCTGATTCTGCACCTTATGTGAAGATGCCATTCGGATCGAATTGGGTGGCAACTTAATCACACAATCCTGATGCCCCATGGGCGCCAGAAAACAATTCTCCAGACATCCAAACAATGGATCTGCTTGCCCCCCATCAGTGAGGCACACTTCTACTGTCCCCAACTCTGCTCGCGACATGTCGGTAATGACTTCACCACCCAACGCCGCTGCCATCGCCTGGAACCCCCAGCAGGATCCAAAAGTGGGGATCCCCAAGTCGTACAGTTCGCGCATAGCCTGCAACGCAGGTGGCAACCACTCGCCGCCCTCGGCGACAGAATAGTCTCCGCTACCACCAAGCAAGACGACGTCAAAGCGGGAAAGATACTCGATGGTCGGACACCCCGAGAGCAAGTCAAACACGGTGATTTGTGCAGGGTCACATTTCAGCGAATCGGAAAAACACACGACCTCCTGACCCAACATGGGATCATCCTGATCTCGAACCTGCACCAAAAGAAACTTATGCATTTGAGTCACCGCATCGAATTCCGGACGGTTAAAAAGCCAGTATGAGCAACCGAGCGGACGTCGTCGATGCCGGTTTCAACCTGCAATTATTGCAAAGAGACCTAAAATTGACACAGCCATAAAACAGTGGGCCCAAACCGAAACCAACATCACCTGTTCTCGCACGGTTCAGTTTTGACGAATCTGATTCGCCAAATGCAGTCTAGAAGAATTAGACTTCTGACTTGACTGGGTCTGGGTACCGTCGAATTTACTCGGAGGTGTGCCGACACAAAAAGCGTCCGGAGCAGCGAGATTGTCGCATGAGCAAAACCCCGAAGATGCCAAACATTCCGAACCGTCGGGCATCAAAGCAAAGTCCTTGGGCCCATAATAAGCGTTACGATCAAAGGCGTTCGCGACTTTCCAGTCTCCCTCGGTGCATTCCGACCGCAACACTGGCACCTCGTGCGTTGAATCAGCAACAACCTGGCGTCTTGCCTCCATTGCGAAACATTCAGTCGCCGATTCAGAAGTAGAAGATGGGGCACCGTTGTGAGCGGTTGAGCGGTCCTGCCCGTTTCTGTCTTGCGATCGCATTTCCTCTGTCAAAACTTTCACCCTCATCTCCGCGTCACAGTGTTGCACCGCCGGAGCAAGGATTGGTAAGGGTTTCAAAACTTGTGAACTATCTGATCCTAGGGGAATCCGGCTCGCATCATCCTCATCGGACAGATTTTCGAAGCAATGAGTCACGTTGTCTGCAATGGCCTGAAAACGATTTCGTGTTCGCTGCAAAAAGTCCTGCAGTTCAAGACGACACTCCTGAATGCACACGATCTCATTTTCAGCACGAGCATTACTGTGCTGCTGGCAACCTTCACCGCACGCCCCCCAGGACAGGCCTTTGAGTACGGAAACATCGCCAAGTGTTTTGGGTGCATGCATCAAACGTTTTCCTCCAGTCCAAGGTTATGGAGACTATCCCAAAACGGGTGATCCCTTCTGCAAGGTGAACCACTCATCTCTACCTTGAAACGAACCTTCGAAAGTCGCGCGTCCCCAAAAATATTGCGTGTTGAACGATCACCAAACTTATTTGAACTTTTGCAAAGTATTGATGAACGCATTTGTCGCATGGGAAGCGACTTCGGGTTTGAAACGACCGGCGGAAAAGTCGCATCAACAGCAAATCGAAAGACACTGCGTCTGCAATGCCAGTTCCGGTGCGTTGCAGCACGATTGCCTACTCGCAATTCACTAGGCTTTTTCATTTTAGTCTCCACGATCGGACGCCTCCTCACACACAAGAAATGAGAGAGTCGATCGCTGCGGAATTGATTCAACTTCGGTAACCCAGCCATCTCAGAGAGACCTGTGGCTTTGCGTCCCGACCTGGCGGTCGGTTTGCCGTTTCGGAGAACCTTTTCAGAGACCCACATCAGTGAGACTGAAACGGTGCAACCGCCCTGTGCAGGAGGAGTGTTCACACGCGTCCACTACAACCCTGTGTCAAAAAACAGGCAAGTCAAGGAAACCGGGAAGTTTTTGCAGAACAAGCCTGATCGAACACGCGATGCAGCGACCGCCGACAGTCATTGCATAACAGTCATTCAGCTTTGCTGCTCAACAGCGGAGTCAAACCATCCCCTGCCGAGCCTTCCGTTTCCAAATGAATCCGTCGAGCACGTAGTGGGTAATCTGTGGAACTGCGAGCAACGGCACCAGAACGAGTTCATAATTCTGCGTGCTCCACGCAGGTCCAAAGAACCAACTGCGCTCATGCCAGACCCCGGTATCCCAGAGAAACTCTTCCAAATAGGCCAGCATCCATACGACCCCCAAAAAGGTGGCGATCTTTGGAAACTGCCGCTTCGACTGTTGTTGATCGCCCATGCAACGGTACCAGTAAACCAGCACCATGTAGGGGATGCCGTGGATGATCACGTTTGTGACGGTGAATGCGTAATCCGAGTTGAAGGCGACAATTCCAACGTACCAACAGATGGCCGTGGTGATCACGACGATATCCTTACCGGGAGCCCATTGCTGATGAGCGATTCCCCGGTAGATCAAACGCACCAAGTAAGCAATCAAACTAGCCCAGTAAATTGGCGCGGCAATCGTTTCAAACACGGCAGGTAGTTGTTGAAAATCTCCCTCGAGAAACCACCAAAACTTGCGAGGAAGATTGGAATGCCAGTGAATCAGTGGATAGAGTGTCGCCATGTAAATGGCGACTGCATCAATCCAGAATCCGCAACTTCCGGTTTCACCTGCACGTGAACGGTACAACGCCACCCAGCCATACTGTTGTCGCACAAAATGAAAGACGGCGAGATAAGCGAGTAATCTCCAGAAGGTACCTTCGCCTTCTGAGTAAATCGCCATACCCACAAGGAAAGCCAGCAACGGAGTCAACCCATACAACCACGGTCGACGCTTTAACTCTGGCACGTCAAAGTAGACGCGGAAGCCAGTGGAATAGACGTGAGCGACGTCGACCATCAAAATCGCACCGATCCACATCCAACCGGGAGTATCGTTTTCGAGAAGCCCGAACGGTGCACCGATCGCAAGGAGAGAGAGTGCTAACACTGCACTGCCAAGGAAGGTCCACAAATCGACGGCGGGTGAAAAGAGCCACCGCGTTGGTGTGCGTTGTTCGGCAGAAAGAGATGAAGTTGCCACTGCTAAGTTCAGCCATTTCGAATTTTCACGAGGGGCTGATCCAGAATCCCACGCACTGCCAAGATCTCTTCGGCTGCGCGAACACCATGAAAAAAAGCTTCTTCCAAAAGTGCCACGCCACTCAGATCAGTACCGGCAAAATGAATCGGACCTAACGGCTTAGAAGCCTGTACCCGCTCGGGGGACCACACAAAACCTGGCAGCGGTTGGACCATCGCATGCCCCCAACACATGACATCGATCCGCGTTACCAAGGCATCAATCTCGGGGTGGACGCGACGCAAGTCAGTCAAGACAACATCAACCCAGTCCGCCCACCTCAAATTCAACATCTGCTTACGCGTGATTGCTGCATCAACATCGGCGAACGGGTAATACCAAGTCAGGACAGTCGGGCCATGATCGACACCCGACTGGTGGGTTGCTGTCACATAGCCAAGTGACCTTGAGTCTCGAATCACATTATCCCATGCCATTGGGAAACCATCATCTTGGGGCCGATCCTTGATATGAACGTTCGCTACCAACCATGACCCGTAGTGAAAGCCCGTGCTGTCGCGTCCGGACGCAGAAAACCCATCAATCACGTACTTAGCCATCATTTGTGGTGCTGCGAAAACCACCTGTTCGGATCTGAAACCGATCGGTTTCATCGCTTTTGTGTCGATTGCTGCAACCTGCGACGACTCTGTCTTGGTTCCCCCTTTTACCCCGAACACGCCTAATCCGGTGCGAACCCGATCACCGGCGAAACCCTTCAGATAATCAACAACTCGCCCATTCCCCTCTGGCCAAGTGATTACTTCCTGCGACTCCTTTCCCATGCCAGCGATTCGGGCCGCGAAGTAGAACACGCCTGCCCAGGCGCTCACCCGATCAGGTGTCAAACCGTAGTCATCACGGCATGAATAATCGACAAGCCAGCGCAAACGAGGTGAGTCCCATCCACGCTCATCCAACCACTGCTCCATCGACATTTGGTCCAGTTTACGAACGGACTCATCGTCTGACCCACAGGCCATCGGGATTGCAAACATTCGCCGCCCAGTGATGTCCCGCCTCTCGGCCCACCGATTCATCTCTGCCCGGAAAGCTGCTAGCTGCAGCAAGTCTTCCTCACTGGCCCCATCCCCGGGATAAAGTCCTTCGTACCACTGACCTTCGTTGAATACCCGTTCCTCTGGTTCACGGCAAAGGAACTGTTCAGATACCACCGGCCGCCCATCTTCGCTCAATGACTCAATCACCTGCATCTCAGACAGCAACTGGATCAAAGCCTGATTTTCCGGCATGGGCACGGGGATATAATGTGCTCCCCATGGAAACTTAAAGCCATTGCGACTGCCACCGCGGGCGGTCCCGCCTGGATTCGCTTCAAGCTCGGCAAGCACAAAATCATTGAACCCAGCACGTTTGAAACGCCATGCAGCAGCAAGGCCAGCGATGCCGCCCCCCACGATCGTGACACCAACGTCCTCGTACGCATCGGGACTGATCGTTTTCTTAACACCATCGCGCAACAGGTGCCCGATATCGAACCTTGTGTGTTTAAGCTCACCGGCGGGCGGTAGCTTGGACGTACCACACCCGACACTGTGGGCAAACTGCAACCCCAGCAAGGCGGTCAAAAGTTGGCGGCGACTCAGCTTTTCACTCTCTGCCACGCCACTCCTCGTCGTAGTATCGCACCAGCACCTGATTGTTGAGCTGATTGATCTCAGTTTCGATCGGCTGAATATCTCGAGGAAGCTCAAACAGATTCGCCAGTATCGAATCGTTTAGAAAGGACACCTCCTGCCCCAGTTTGCCCAACTGCTCCGGTACGACGAGATTATTTTCCGGGGAAGCCAAAGCGAATCCCCAAACCCCAAAGGTGGGTACTGCGGTGCAGTAAGGCCGTACCTTGAAGCCAGCTTCTTCCATCGTTCGCAAGATGCACCAGTAAGATTGCCCAGCAACCAGCGGCGAGGTGCATTGAATGCTGACGACCGCATCAGGTGTGATAATCTGCCTCAAACGCCGATAAAAGAATGTGGTGTACAGTTTTCCAACGGAATAGGATCCCGGGTCTGGAAAATCAATGACCACCGCATCAAACGGTTCATGTTCCTGCCCAACCCAAACAAAAGCATCGGTGTTGATGACCGTCACCTTTTCGTTCATCAACGACTCTTCATTGAGATCACGAACCAGGGGCAATTGTGTCGCAATCTCAGTCATACCGGGATCGATGTCAACCAACGTTACGGATTCAACACCATCATGCTTGAGTATTTCCCTGACCGCGAGTCCATCACCTCCCCCCAGCACGAGCACACGTTTGGGCGCATTTACTGCCAGCATGGCGGGATGCACAAGTGCCTCGTGGTAACGGTACTCATCAACTGAATTGAACTGCAAATGACCGTTGAGGTACAGTTGAAACCCTTGTCGATTGTTGGTCACAACGATTCGCTGAAAACGCGTTTGCTTGGCATGAACCACCGCCTTGCCAAGTATGATTTCTTCAGTCCAAGTCGTGAGCGTATCTGCCTTGATGATCCCAACGACCAACAAGCCCACCACAAGGAACGCGCGACCACGCAGTCCTGCCAAACCACGTTTCGTCAGCAGAGGACGCAGCAGATAGGTTCCCCACAACCCCACCAAAGCGTTCAGGACACCAAACACCAGCGACGTCCGCATCAACCCCAGATAGGGAACCAACAGAACTGGAAACAGCAGCGAGGCCAGTAGGGCACCGATATAGTCGAAGGTCAGAACCCGGGAGACAAGATCACTAAAATCAAGGTGCTCCTTAAGGATCCGCATCAACAGCGGCAACTCCAATCCCACCAGCGTTCCAATCACAAACACAGTTCCAAACAAGACCAACTGGAACCATTGGACGAAGGCGAATGAGACGAACAGCAAGGGGGCCGACAGCCCTCCCACCAAAGCAAGCGCTAGCTCAACCTCGATAAAAGTTCGTGCCAAGCCTTTGTGCAAGTACTGCGAAAACCATGCTCCCACCCCAAGCGCTGACAGATAAACACCGATCACCAGAGAAAACTGGGTGACGGAGTCTCCAAGCAGGTAGCTTGCCAGAGTTCCTGCAATCAGCTCATAGATCAAGCCGCACGTGGCCACAGCCAGTACGTTCAGATAGAGCAAAAAGAGAGGCGCACGGTTTAGCAATGCAATGAGCCGATCGCAAAGAACTAGCCAAGAATTGCCGAAGCAATGATCACGGCGATGCCAACAACCACTGCAGCAACAATCGTCGCTAACGCCTGATTGTGCTCCTCAATGACTTCTTTGACGATCGAAAAGGGCGTCACCTTATCCATCAGCAGGATTGCAAGGAAAAGCACCACGATCCCCAAAACAGCAAAAATTGTTGCTGCCAAGAGATGCGACAACAGTAGTGCAAAAGCACCCGCTGGCAAGACTTCAGTTGCGGGCTGCGTTTCCAACCCCAGCAAAGATATCGAACTCACCATTCCAGAAATAATATTGAGCATTACTTACCTCCTCCCCAAGAACCACCGTATGAACGTCCGTAAACACCGCCGCCTCCAGAATTCATGCCGTCAAGAATTCCAAGATCGGGTGCCCGCCAGCTAAAAGCGGCAGCAACCCCAAACCAAAGGCAAAC